>JAUYMV010000087.1 GCA_030698645.1 Mesorhizobium sp. | reverse complement strand
GACGTCGATGCCGTAATGCTCGAAGAAGCGGCGGTCCTCGGTGGCGAGCACTGCCTTGATGACGTGATCCGGCATCTCGTCGACCGGGATCGATTCGCGCTGGATGATGCCGCGCTGGCCGATCTCGTTGCCGTAGCGGTCGAGGAAGGTGACCGCGAATTCGGACTGCCGGCGCCAGTCCTTGGCGGTCTCCTCGAAGGCCGGCATGGCGAGCGCCAGCATGACGACCGCGCCGGCCGCCCCGAAGGTGAACCCTTCGGACAGAATTTCCACGACGCCGCGCCGCCAGCCCGAGACGCGGAAGCGGCGGAAGAAGATGGTGATCCGCTCCCAGCCGTCGCGCAGCTTGAAACCGGCGTCGTAGAGCGTCGAATCGATCCAGGCGTCGAGCTCGAGGAGCTTCGTCGCCCTGGGACTTCTCGACTTTCTCGGTTCGAACGGGTTGTCCATCGATCCAACACTTTGACGCCACGCTGTCCGATGTCGGGCGCGAGCGAGGCGAATTTGCGGCGAGTTTTGCGGGATTCTGCGCGAAGGGACAAGGGCGGGAGGGCAACAGTGCCGGAGAATTGAGGGGGAGGGTTAAGGGGGACGATCCGTTTTTCGCCGACCGGCTTATCTGGGGCCGAAAGGGGACTGGCGGCTTCGTAGTTCTGAAGACTAGAAGCCGCTATTCAGCTCACAGAGGCTTTCCGCTGGTAATTATGGCCCTTGGTATCTTTTTACGACCATCCCCACGTTTTGTTGTGGGTGGAGTAAGAAAATCGCTATGATGTTCATGTTAAGTTCTTCACAGCGCGCCCCATCTTTGCTATTTTCTGCCATCAACGATCAACGAAGATGAATATCCCACATCAACCAAAGCGAATTTCGGGGATGATGAAACGAACTAGGCCCAGCGGTGGCGGACGTGCCACGGCTGGAGGAGTCGTATTTCAATCGTTTGTTGGGGCGTGTGCTGCGGCAGCGCTGTTGGCGGATCGACCCCTTTCGCGACTTGCGACCGGTTTGCCTGGATTCCCAAAGATGGTGCGCTTTGAAACACCGTCGGCTGTTGATGACCTCACGATCGAAACCGATGTCGGCAAAGTTTATGTGCAGGCAAAACGAACCATCGCGCTGTCGCCAGCCGAAGACAGTGAACTGGCTTCAGTTGCTACACAGTTTGTTCGTCAGTACCTTCAGGGCGTTGATGTGGACGGTTCTCACCGGCCCCTGGACTCGGCATGCGACCGACTGATCCTGGCCGTAAGCGATCAAGCAGCTACAACGATATCCGGCGATCTCCGCGATGCCCTGGAGCGCATCCGAACGGAAGCCGCGACTGGAGTGCCAAGTGACTTGCAGAAGGCGCTTACAATATTCACCAACCACATTGACAGGGCGTGGCTTGCGGAAGCCGCGAGGCCAATCACCGATGCTCAAAGGCAGAGTCTCCTCTCCAATTGTACCGTAATCGTGCTCGGCGATAGCCACCGCCAAATTGCCGAAGAAGCGCTGCGGGAGGTCGTATCCTCCGCGGGTGATGAGACTGGACTGTTTGATCTGTTGGTCTCATGGGCGGCAGTTGCGGCACAGCGCGGCACCGGTGGTCGCGCAGCCGCCATCAGAGTGGCCTTACTCGGCAGCGCGAGACTTCGAGAACCTGCCAGCTACCGCAATGACGTGGAATCGATCCGCTCTTTTACCTCGGTCACCCTTGACCGGCTCAGGCGGTTTACGACGTTGGAAGCACCTGAAGGTCAGATCGCCATCACTCGGCCGATCGCCGGTTTGGTCGCGTGCGCTGCCGAAGGCGGTTCTCTCGCGATCTCCGGCGAACCTGGTTCGGGTAAGTCGGCCGTATTGCGAGAAGTGGCTCTAAAGCTTTCAGAAAATTCAATGGTCGTGGCTCTCGCTGTCGACGCCAGTGCTTCCTCGCTTGAGGTGCTTCGGACCGAAATCGGGCTAGAACATGCGTTGATAGATGTGTTGGCGCGGATGCCCGGCGACAAACCGGCCTATCTCGTACTCGATGCGCTCGATGCCGTTCGTGGCGGCGCGGCGGAAGCAACCTATAAGAAGCTGGTTTCGCTCGTCAGCGAATTGGACGGCTGGCACGTGGTGGCATCTGTCCGAACCTTCGACCTCAGACTCGGACGCGATTGGAGAAGGCTGTTCGCGGGAACTCCTCCAGAGCCGGCTCACGCCGATAGCAGCTTTGTAGCTGTCCGACATATCCACATCAAACCGCTGAGCGACATGGAAAAGGCGGACATGGCAGCCAAGTCGCCGGCGCTTGCAGCTGCAATTGACGCCGGAGGCGCCAAGTTGGAGACGCTTGCCGCCAATCCCTTCAATCTGGCGCTGCTTGGCGATCTCCTGCGCGGGGGCGCTTCCGCATCATCGCTTGCCCAAGTCGCGACACGAGGGGAGCTTCTTGCCCGCTATTGGGACGAGCGCATAAGCGATTTGGGGACACCCGCCACGGTCAGTTTGCGCAGCCTTATCCTTTTGATGATCGCCGCTCGATCGGTTGATATTCCCGAGACCAGCGTTCCCGTAGCGACCGCCTCGACCATGGACGAGCTGCAACGAGCGGGCGTGCTCGTAACCGAATCGACGCGGCGCATGGGCTTCCGCCACCATGTGTTGTTCGACTATGCCGTTGCGCGACTGGCCCTTCTACCGGATCGCATCGAGGCCCTGACATACCTGACGCGCGCGACAGGCGCGGGCCTCCTCATCTCTCCTTCCCTGGGGTATTGGCTCGAGGACCTAAAGAAGAGCGTCTCCGCGTCGGACTATTGGTCCTTCATGACGAGAGTCATAACCAACGAGAGCATCGATCCAATCATCCGCGTGGAGGTTGCTCGTCTTGCCGTGGAGTCAGTTCAGACCGAGGAGGATATAACTCCGCTTGCGACCGCGCTTTCAACGACCGATCCCGCCAAGGAGCGTGCGTTCCAGTACCTGGCCGGCTCCCTGCTCACGAAAGGATATCTGAAACAACCTATCATTGTGCGGCCCTGGGCGTTGCTCCTTGCCTTGATGGTTGCGCCAAACATGCCGCAGGTCGCGAGTATGCGCGGACTGATCGGCACCCTTCTCGACAATAATCCTGACCAAGAGTCGCTAACCGCACTGGGGGTCGCATCGCGCACGCTGTTTGATGTCATGTCGGCCGACGAAAGCCGAATTCCGTGGCTTAGCCGACATGCCATTCCGTACGTCGCGCAGACCTTTGGCACCAACCCAGTCGCGTCGCGCCAGCGCTTGGAGCAGGTCTTTCAGGCCAACCGCTTCGCAAAGTTTGGACATATCGAAGTGCCTGCTCTTGCTGACAAAGTGACAAGTTTTGCGGGTTACGACGAGGAGCTGACCGTCACCTTGTTCCGGTGCGTGTTCCGCGGCGCCGAATTTAGCCGCGATCAGACCACGTCTATGTCGGGAAGCTGGATTTTGTCACTGACTTCCAATGCAGCGCAGGATTTCGGAATGGCGAGCTACAGCCTTTCGAAGGCCTTTCCTCAGCTTCTCCAGGATGTTCCGCATGTCGCCATGCGCGTCCTTGGGGTCGCCTTCCGCGCCGCGCGCGATAAGGAACACCGGCGCTCTGCATATCAAGGGAAGCAGGAGACGATTCTCATCGCCGGGGAGGATCGCCTGTTCGAAGAAGATGCCAGCCATGTCTGGGCATGGGACATCGACAGTAAGGATCACGACGATTTCGCCAAGCTGTATCGCGCAGCCATGGCATGGATTGATGGCGTTTCCGACGGCGATCTCTTGCGATCTATACCCGGCGATATTCTGGGCGAATCCGGCATCGCGTTGGCTTGGCGAACGGTACTGGATCTCGCTGCCCGTCAGCCTGCCACCCTCGGCGTGTGCATTTGGCCGACTCCGGGCAACGCACGTCTGCTCTATTCGCTCGACACGCGACGCAGTGCGATTGCCGCAAGTGCGTCAACTTACCCGCATCTTTCCACCTCTGAACGAGAACGCGCCGAATCCGAGTGGTTGGCGCTGGAGTTTCCCGAAGCCTCTAATCCCGATGAACGACGTAGGGAAATTCTGGGCACGCTCCTGGCCGCCATCGGCGAAGAGAATCTTTCGATATCGGCTGCCCGATCGTTCCTGCAGGAGGAAAAAGACGCAGGAGCTTCATTTGAAAACCGAAAGCCGTTTGCGGTGAGTACAGCGTGGCGCTCCAACGATGAAGGCGGTTGGCTGGCGCGCGAAGGTGTGGACACACAAGTCCCGGATACCGCGAATCTTCTTTCACTCAGTGCCGGCTTGCGCGCCTCGCGCGACGCTTTCAAAATGGACGCGAATGAGACAAATGGCGCGGCGCTTTGGTCCGCTGCTCTTGAGCTCAGCGAAGTTGTCAATGCACAGACCACCATCGAACCGTTGGTGGCGCAGGATGTGCTTGAGGCCTTGGCCGAGGGCCTTGGGATGTGTCTTTCAAGCGACCTCGTTCCGGTCAATCGTCGCGACGCCGCAGTGTCTCAATTGCTCTCCATCACGGAACACGCGCACCCCCAACCGTCAGCCGACACTGAGGAGAGTTTTGCGAAGTTTCAGTCTTGGGGTTCACCATCGCCCCGCGTTGAATCGGCTCGGGCGATCGCTTTGCTGATGGGCAAGGCAGAGCTATGGCCTGCAATCAAGGATCGCTTCGAGACGATGTTGCTGCATGACAATCATCCGGCAGTGCGATTCCAACTCGCCTATGCACTTCCATGGCTGAGGCATGTTGACGACAACGAAATGTGGCGCCTTGCCCGAGAGGCCTTGGCCACGGAACCGAACTCGGCCATCCTTCGTCTGATCGTCGGTCGACTTCCGCCCAATACGCCCGAGGATGCCGATCAACTTGAACCGCTGGTTATTGAACTCTTGCGTCGTCTCCCGGCGAAAGAGAGCGGCGATGACCCTATCGTGGGGCTGATTACATTCTTTGCGATCGACCGCGAGCGCCCGCTCTCAGCGCTGGAAATGAGTTCGTGGTTGAACGATGTTGTAGCCAACGAGGACCGATTGGAGCGCGCGCTTTTCGATGTCAGGGAGGCGCTCATTGTCGGATTTGACAAGAGTGCCCCACGACTCGACGCCATCCGCCACCGAGCCAGCGCGTTTATCTGGTCGCTGATCGCCGCGATCGAGCCTGCCGTGCGCTCTTGGCCGCTTTCCGGAACAGAGCCAACGCCGCAGGAGCTTTCCGCGCTGAAGCTCTTCAATGAGATTGCCGACCAGATTTTTTACGCTGTTGGCCACGACATAATCACGCCAGCGCTCCAAGAGCCGGCCGCTCAAATCAGGTTCCTGGCCGAGTATGCGCCGCTCATTTCGAAGCTCACCACACTCGGCACCCCAAGGGCTGTTCATCACCTGCTTGAAGTCTTAAGCAAACTGGATGCCACGGAGCCGGAACAGTGCTTCGATCTTATCGCCGAGGCAATGCTGCGGACCACAGGCGTTGCCCGGTACGAACACGAGAGCCTGGGCGCCGGTTTATTTGTGCAGTTGATTTCACGGTATCTCGCCGACCACAGGCACATCTTTGATGACCAGACGCGGCGCAACAAGCTGATCGACTGCATCGCGGTATTCGTTGAGGCTGGCTGGCCGGAAGCTCGGCGCCTTTTTCAGAGTCTTCCCGAGCTCTTGCAATGACTGATTTCCGCTGTTTAGGTTGATGCCCGAATGACAACGATCTGAATTGCCAGCGTGAGTACCGAATGACTGCAATTGGGCGCTAACCTCCCTTTTCGTTCCAAACACCAAGACCCGGCGCGAGGCGCCCCCCTTTGGGCTGCCGCCTTGGCCCGTCGCTTGGGCTCCGGGCGTTCGTCGTTCGAAAAGCCCGTTCTGGGGCTTTTCGTTTGCTTCGCGAACCACGCCTCACCCCCCACTTAGGGGGGGATCAGCAGCGTCGGCGTCGCGCCATCGCTGCCAACGCCGCCGAAAAATCCGCCGTCAGCTGATGCGGTGCTTGCGCTCGTGCGGCGGCTGCCAAGTCAGGTCGCCGAACAGCAGGATGGCGGAAAAGCACACGAACACGGCGACGATGGCGGCGACTTCGATCAGTGTTTCGGTGGGCATGGACGGTCCTCCTCTGAGAAGGCGAGGATTCCGCAGGATGGGGGAGGAGGTTTTGATCTGGATCAAGCGGGAGAGGGCCGGGACTCACTGCGCCGCTGCGAGGCGCCCCCCCTCTGGGCTGCCGCCCATCTCCCCCACTTGGGGGGAGATCACGCGCTTCCGCGTCGCGCCGGTTCTGTTGGCGTGTTGGTTGAGTCGCGCTAGGAATATATCCCTTGACAGCGTGACGCTGCTCTGCTAGGTTTTGGTCATCGTCGGAAATGTGCCCGTGGCGCCCGGCGGTTTTCCTTTCGAGCATTGGGGTTTGGCATGGGCCGGCGGGTGACCGAGGCGCAGTGGTTTTGCGCGCGCGCGGTGTCGGAGGGGGAGCCGGCGACGCGGATACGCGTGGCCGGCATTCTCGGCGTCGACGTCTCGCATGTCTACATGCGCGCGGCGGCCGAGGGCTGGAAGACGGTCGATTTCCGCAACCAGGACATCCGCGCGCTCTACCGCGAGGCGCAGGCGATCGCCGCCGCGCTGTCGGGCGACGACGCGGCCGGACTGTCGGGCGACGACGCGGCGAGCTTCGCCGCTACGGCGGAGGATTTTGGCGGCGCGGATGGCGCGCCGGACGCGGCCGACGCCGTACCGTACGCCGGCGGCGCGGATGCCGCGCGGGACGAGGACGGCGCAGCGCTGGACGCGGGCGGCGCG
>JAUYMV010000085.1 GCA_030698645.1 Mesorhizobium sp. | reverse complement strand
TTTGTCTCCCATGACGATTGCCGAGATCTGCCGGCCGTAATCGGGTTCGTTGCGGTGCGTGGTGCGCCGGTAGGAATAGAACAGGTCCGCCTCGGCATAGGTGCAGCGATCAAGTCCATGGGCGGCGACGCCGGTCCGTCGCAGCCGATCGAGCGTGTAGGCATTGAGATCGAACATCGAATGGCCGGCGCGCGACGACGGCGCGAAATAGGCGATGCTCGACGGTTCGGCGGAGGTGAAGCGTTCGACGAACTCCGGACCGACCTCATAGTTCGCGGCACTTATCGACGGGCCGAGCACGGCGACGATGCGGTCGCGTTGCGAGCCGAGGCCCTCCATGGCGGCCACCGTGTTTTCGAGACTGCCGGTGAAGGCGCCCTTCCAGCCGGCATGCGCCGCGCCGATCACGCCGGCCTCCGGGTCGGCGAACAGCACCGGCCCGCAATCGGCGCTCGACGCGCCGAGCGCAAGGCCCGGACGGTCGGTGACGATGCCGTCGGCCTTGGGCCGGTCGCCCGTGAACGGCGCGGTCGCGACCAGGACGTCGGCTGAATGGATCTGGTAGACCGAGAGCAGCGAGGGCGGCGCGACGCCCAGCCAGGCGGCGACGCGCGCGCGGTTCTCGGCGACCAGGGCCGGATCGTCGCTCGACCCGACTCCAATGTTGAGACCGTCATAGATTCCTTTCGAGACACCGCCGATACGGGTAAAAAACCCGTGCCGGATGAATGGCTTGCCGGAAAATTCAAGATGTTCGGACCGCAGCGGGTCCGGTTGGGTCGTGTCTGGCATCCGCCGCCTTCTGATCGCCCGTGACGGGTTCGTCAAGGCTCGTCTCAGCCGCGACACCGTCCGCCGGTTTCGCGCGGACAGTGGGGCAGCGGATCGGTCGATGTCAATGCGAGGCGGCAAAAGGCGCGGGCAGGCGGCCGGCCGGCGCAACGCAGAGCGCCTTGAAGAGTTCGCCCATCGCATCCGGCCCGGCGAGCCGCTCGACGTCGCCGCGCAGGCGGTCGCGAACGGCTTCGGAGGCCTCGGCGCCAAGGCGTCCGGCGCGCTCGAGCAGGCCCATGCGCAGCAAGAACTCCCCTTGCGAGAACAGACATGTCTCAAGGCCGTGCCGTTGCGCCTCGGCGGCCAGCGCCGCGAAATCGACATGGGCGGTGAGGTCGGCTTCGCCCGGATGCGCCAGGACGCCGTCGAATTCATGCGCGCGCAGCGCCTGCAGCGTGTCGCCGACGGCGGGCGCGGCATAGCCGTAGTCGATGAAGAGGCCGGCGCCGCCCTGTCCGGCGATCCTTGCGGCGATCGTGTCCATCATGGCGGTCCGCGCCGGCGCGATCTCGGCGATGCCGCCTGCCGGCGCCTCCGAGGCGCCGGGCGGCAGAAGGGCAATATCGACTGAACCTGGGCCAGCCACGAAAGCGAGGCCGCCAGTTTCGTCCAGGCCTACCAGGCGCTCGCGCCAGCCGCCCTCGGTCTTCACATATTGGCGGATCGGAACGGCGTCGAAGAGTTCGTTGGCGACGATCAGGAGCGGGCGGGCGGGCAGGGCGTCGATGCCTGTGTGCCAGGCCATGCGCGCTGCCGCGTCGCCAAGCGTCGCCCGCTGCACCGCCGTCAGGCGCGGGCTGGTCTCGATCATGGCGATGCCGGCCGCCGCGGCGAGGTCCGGCGCGATCTTTCCGATGGTGCGCAGCGCGTCCCGCATCAGCGTGCCGCGGCCGGGACCGATTTCTGCGATCGTGATCCGGGTCGGCGCGCCGAGGGTCCGCCAGGCGCTGACCAGCCAGACGCCGACGATCTCGCCGAACATCTGGCTGATCTCGGGCGACGTGACGAAATCGCCGTCGCGGCCGAATGGCTCGCGCGTCGTGTAGTAGCCGTCCAGCGGATCGAACAGGCAGAGCGCCATGTAGTCGGCCACGCCGATCGGCCCGCTCGCCGCGATCGTATCGGCGATGCGGCGGGTAAGCCGCGTCATGCGGCTGTGGGCGTCGCCACCGGCTTCGCCGTCGCCATCGCCCAGATGCCGGCCGCAACCATCGGCAGCGACAGAACCATGCCCATGGTCAGCCAGCCGCCCGCCAGGTAGCCGAGTTGCGCATCGGGGACGCGGAAGAACTCGACTGCGATGCGCGAAAGTCCATAGCCGCAGATGAAGGCGCCGCCGATGAATTTCGGCTGCTTCAGCTTTTTCGGGCCCCAGGTCAGCAGCATGAGGACGAGGAACAGAACGACGCCTTCCAGCAGCGCCTCGTAGAGCTGGCTCGGATGGCGCGGCTCCGGGCCGCCATTCGGAAACACGAAGCCCCAGGCGACATCGGTCGGCCGGCCCCAGAGTTCGGAATTGATGAAGTTGGCGACGCGCACCAGTCCGAGGCCGACCGGGACGCCCGCGGCGACGACGTCGAGCAGGCTCCAGGCCGGGATGCCACGATTGCGGGCGAACAGCACCATGGCGAGGATCGTGCCCAGCATGCCGCCATGAAAGGACATGCCGCCCTGCCAGACCGCCAGGATGTCGAGCGGGTTCTCGATGTAGCGGGCGAGGTCATAGAACAGGATGTAGCCGATGCGGCCGCCGGCGACGACGCCGACCGCGGCCCAGACGAGAAAGTCGTCGAGGTCCTCGGGCTTCATCGGGGGCGTGTCGTTGGCCCACAGATAGGGCGTCGAGACCAGCCGCTTCGAATACCACCAGCCGAACAGGATGCCGACCACGTAGCCGAGCCCGTACCAGTGGATCGCCAGCGGTCCGATCTGGACGATGACCGGGTCGATTTCGGGGAAGGGCAATGCCGCGAGCGGCAGGAGGAGGTAGTCGGTCAAAGGGGAAGCCTCGCGGTTGCGAACGCGGCGGACCTTGGCGGAGCGGCCGAGTGCGGTCAAGGTGCGGGAAAGCGGCAAGCTGCCGCCTTGCAATCGCCGGTATCCATGCCTAATTCGTGGTGAAACAGCGAGGCAGCGACATGACCACCGGACCGAACCGCATTCTCGACGAATTCGCCAAGCTCATGACCGACGCAGCCGGCGCCGCGCAGGGCGTCCGCCGCGAGGTCGAGACCGCGTTCCGCGCCCAGGCGGAAAAGATGCTGAACTCGATGGACATCGTGCAGCGCGAGGAATTCGAGGCGGCGAAGGACATGGCCGCCAAGGCGCGCGCCGAAAACGCCACCCTGTCGGCGCGCATCGACGCGCTCGAGGCGCGTCTCCAGGCGATGGGCGGGGCCGCCGCGCCGGTTTCGCCGACGCGCAAGGCGGCGCCGAAAAAATAATTCGGCATTGTCCACAGGGCGACCCCGAATCCGAAAAGCCTTTGTGCTGAATCGCTTAACGCCGTTCGATGAATCGGACGTGACTCGACTGTCCACACCCCAGACGGCTCCGACGCAAAAAGGGGCTGGCGCCGCGACTCTCCATCAATAGACTGAATTTGCTGCATGATTCGGAACCCCGAACATGCCTCAGTCCGGAGCGGTCCGGCGAGAGTATCTAGTTCCTTCCGCTCACCCCTAGTTCGTTCCAGTCGCGTGTGCCTCGCCCCGGGGAGCGTGCGGTTGCGCCCCCGTAACCACAGGAAGCCTTCGATGAGCCTGATTGAACTCGACCTCGCGAGAGACCCGCACCCGGTCGACATGATCGAGCAGGTCGCCAACGCCAATGACTGGGCATTCGAGCGCACGGGCGACGACGAGATCGCCATGTCGGTCACCGGGAGCTGGACCGACTATCACGTCTCGTTCTCCTGGATGGAGGATTTCGAGGCGCTGCATCTGGCCTGCGCCTTCGACATCAAGGTGCCCGAGCCGCGCGTGCTCGAAGTCATGCGCCTGCTGTCGCTGATCAACGAGCAGATGCTGTTTGGCCATTTCGACCTGTGGGAACAGGAGGGCGCGATCATGTTCCGCCAGTCGCTGCTCTTGTGCGGCGGCGTCGAGCCGACCAGCCAGCAGGTCGAGATGCTCCTGCACAGCGCGCTCGAAGCCTGCGAATGCTATTTCCAGGCCTTCCAGTTCGTCGTCTGGTCCGGGATGCCGGCGCGCGAAGCGCTGGCCAGCGTGCTGTTCGAGACGCAAGGCAGCGCATGAGCGGCGGCGCGTCCGGGCAGAAGCCCACGATCTCCTTCGAGGACTTCGATCGCGTCGACATCCGCGCCGGGACGATCGTCGCGGCCGAGCCGTTTCCGGAAGCGCGCAAGCCCGCGCTCAAGCTGAGGATCGATTTCGGCCCCGATCTCGGCGTCAAGCGCTCCTCGGCGCAGATCACCAAATACTACCAGCCCGAGACGCTGATCGGCCGGCAGGTCTTCGCGGTGGTCAATTTCCCGCCGCGCCAGATCGGCCCGTTCATGTCGGAGGTCCTGACGCTCGGGTTTCCCGACGAGGAGGGCGCCGTCGTGCTCGGCGCGATCGAGCGAAAGGTGCCGGACGGCGGCAGGCTGTTCTGAGCTAGTTTTCCGGCTCCCGCAGCAGTGATCGGCAAGCATGCCCAACTCGAAAAGCGCTCGCAGAGCGCCTACGCCGGCACCCGCACGATGGCGCGCAGGCCGCCCATCGGGCTGTCGTCGAGCGTGATGTCGCCGCCATGGCTACGGGCGATGTCGCGGGCGATCGAAAGGCCGAGCCCGGTGCCGCCGGAATCCTGATTGCGCGCTTCGTCGAGCCGAACGAATGGCCGGAAGACGTCGTCGCGACGGTCGGCCGGAATGCCGGGTCCGTCATCATCGACGACGATCGACAGCGTGCCCCGCGTGTGCGTCGCCGTCACGTTGACGGTCTGGGCATAGCGGAAGGCGTTGCCGACGAGGTTGGCGAGCAGGCGCGCGAAGGCATGCGGCCGGACATGCACCACCGGGCGTCCGATCAGCGTGGTGGACAGGCTGCGTTCGCGCAGATTGGCCTCCTCCTTGAGCTTGTCGAGGAGGGCGGCAAGGTCGAGCCTGCCGGTATCCTCCGAAGCCTCGCCGCGCGCGAAGGCGAGATAGCCTTCGAGCATCGACTGCATGTCGTCGATGTCCTGGTCGAGCGGCGCGCTGTCGCCCTTGGTGCCGGAGACCGCCAATTGCAGCTTGAAGCGCGTCAGGATGGTGCGCAGGTCGTGGCTGACGCCGGTCAGCATGGCGGTGCGCTGATCGATCTGGCGTTCGATCCGCTCGCGCATCTGGATGAAGGCGAGGCCTGCGCGTCTCACCTCCTCGGCGCCGCGCGGCTTGAAATCGGCGGGCGCCGGGCGGCCCTTGCCAAAACTCTCGGCGGCTTCGGCGAGTTTCTGGATCGGCCGGATCTGGTTGCGCAGGAAGAGGATCGCGATGGTCAGCAGGACGAGAGAGGTGCCGACCATCCACACCAGGAAGATGTGGGTGTTGGAGGCATAGGCCTGGCTGCGCCGGGTGAACACGCGCAACACCTTGTCGTCGAGCCGGATGCGGATCTCCACGATGTTGGAGTTTCCGACCGTGTCGATCCAGTATGGACGATTGATCTGGCGCGTGATCTCCGAGCTCAGGATCTGGTCGAGGATGGAGAAGAACGGTTTCGGTCCCGGAGCCGGCAGGGGGTCGGGCGGCAGGATGTCAATCTTGAGCGCCAGGTGCTCCTGGGCGATGCGGATGACGTTGGCGTAGTTGTCGTCGGACGGATAGGTGTCGATCATGTCGATGATGGCGGCAATGTCGCGCGTCACCGCCGTCGACAGGCGCTGCGTCACCAATTGCCAGTGGCGCTCCATGAAGACGAAGGCGACGACCGACTGCAACAGGATCATCGGCGCGATGACGATGATGAGCGAGCGGGCGTAGAGCCCCTTTGGCATGACATGGGAAACGCGCCGCCAGGCGCGCCGCCAGATCGCCGGCGCGCGCGACAGCAACCCGCGCGCGGCTGGCAGGGTCCCGTCGTCGCGGGCGTCTGTCGGCTCGGTCGTCGCCATCTCGCCCCTTTCAGGCCGCAGCTTACTCGACGCTCAGGCGGTAGCCTATGCCGCGAACGGTCTGCAGCCAAATCGGATTGGCGGGATCACGTTCGATCTTGCGGCGCAGCCGGTTGATCTGCACGTCGATGGTGCGCTCGCCGACTTCCGCGTCGCCGCTGACGAGCTCGTGGCGCGGGATCGTGTCTCCCGCCCGCGCGGCGAAGACCGCCAGGATGTCCTGCTCGCGATCGGTCAGCTTGACGGCCTCGCCGCCGCGCTTCAATTCGCGGCGCG
>JAUYMV010000078.1 GCA_030698645.1 Mesorhizobium sp. | reverse complement strand
GCTTGAAACGACTCGCAAGGAATATGTGATTAAGGTGTGATAGCGAACGTCAATCCGCCGTCAGATCGATCCGGCAGCCAAGCTTGTAGTCGTTGACCCTGTAGAGATAGTCCTCGGGCGAACCGACGAGCGTGCCGATGGCGTCATCCGGAACCCTGTCGGCGAGCTGTTTCGTGAACAGGTCGAGCTCGCTTTGCGGCAGGCCGGCATTCTCGAACTGGCCCACCAGGCAGTCGCAGAAGGTCGGCAGCGGTTCGGCGACGCGGGCGTCGGAGTCCGCGACGTAGCGGACGATGTCCGGCGACGCGATGCAGGCGGCGAGAAAGGCTTCGTCGTCGAGTTGCGTCACCGGTGGCGGCTGGTATTCACGATACTGCGCGCCGTCCCATTCGAGCAGCAGCGAGCCGACCAGCAGCCCCCAGAAATTGCCGCTGGTCATGGCCACCCGTGAAAAGTTGCCCGGCCCGCCGGCCGTCCGCACCAAGCCGTCGGCGAGCACGTTCGTCCACATGCCGTCGTCCTGGCGGAAAATGCGCGGCGCGCAGCCGGTCTGGTCGCAGAAGAACGGCGTCAGGGCGTAGGCGACGATCTCCGGCTCGCCCTCATTGTCGAGATCGACCTGCGCAATCATCACCTTGTCGGCGGGAATGGCCGACCCGCTCTCGGTCTCGAGCAGCCCGCGCGCGACCTGGTGCGCCGCTGTCGGCGCGGCGGAAAAGGGCAGATAGGCGATCTCTGCATGCGCGCCGGAAGCGGCCAGCGCGGCCAGCAGGCCGAGTGGAATGATGGAAAATCTGCGCATGTAATCGGGTCCAGAGTTGCTCCGGCGCGGTCTATCGGCGCGGCGTGTAACCGGGCGATGCCGCAGGCGCGCATTTGTCTAACTGCGGCCTTTCCGGGCGAGCAATCGCGCCTTCTTCACCACTCCACCTTCAGCCTCTCCAGCCCGTGAAAATGATAGCTGTCCCGGTAGCGCGGCGTCTCCGTGAGCCGCAGTCCCGGCAGCCGGTCGAACAGCACCTTCAACGCCACCTGCAGTTCCAGCCGCGCCAGCGGCGCGCCGATGCAGAAATGGATGCCGGCGCCGAAGGTCACGTTCTTCTGGTCCGCGCGTGCGGGATCGAATGTCCGGGGGTGCGCGAAGGCCGCCGGATCGTTGTTGGCCGCGCCCAGCAGCAGGCCGACCTGCTCGCCGTCGGCGATCGCGATCCTCGGCGCGATTTCGACAGGCTCATAAGCATAACGCGTAAACATGTGCAGCGGCGCGTCGATGCGCAGGCATTCCTCGACGGTGGCAGCGCCCGCCTCCGGCGTCGCGAACAAGCGGCGCGGGTCGCCGCCTGCGTTCAGGATGGCGCGCACCGCGTTTCCGGCCTGGTGGACCGTGGCTTCGTGCCCGGCATTCAGCAGCAGGATCGCCGAGGACACGAGTTCCGCCTCGGAGAGTTTCTGGCCGCTTTCATGCGCCGAGATCAGCACGCTGAGCAGGTCGTCGCCGGGCTTGCGCCGCCGCTCCGCCGCCTGGTCGTGGATGAAGTCGGAAAAATCCCGCGCCGCCGCGTTGGCGTCGTCTTCCGTGGCGCGCGTCGGCGCGTGCATGTACATCGCCACCATACGGTTCGACCAGGCGACGAGCCGGTCGGCGTCGGCGGCCGGTACGCCGAGCATCTCCGCGATGATCACGCTCGGCAGCGGCGTGGCAAACGCCGGAAGCAGGTCGACGTTGCCCGCGCCCTCGAAGCGGTCGACGAGTTGATGCGCCAGCTTTTCCACGCGCGGACGCAGGCGCTCGATCTGGCGCGACACGAAGGCGCGGTTGACCAGCGTGCGCAGGCGCGTGTGCACCGGTGGTTCGAGTTCCAGCATGGACGACGCCTCGACGGCGTCGAAATCCGCCAGATGCGCGCGGTCCCCACTGGCCGAGACGGATGCCGTGTAGCCGCCCGGCCGCTCGCGCCCCAGCCGGCGGTCGCGCAACAGCCGGTTGACGGCGTCATGGCCGGCGACGCACCAGAAGCCGTAGTCTTCCCAGAAGAAGACGGGGGCTGCGGCATGCAGGAAGGCATAGGCGGCATACGGGTCCTGCACGAAGGCGTCGTCATGCGGATCGAGCCGGACATGGCGCGTTGTGCGATCGAATTCGAGATAAAGCGGGCGGGTCATGCGGAACGAATAGGCCGGAGGCCCGCGCCTTGCCAAGCCCGGCGCAGAACGTATGGTGCCGCCTTGTTCGGATTCGAGGGGGAATACGGCAGATGAACATTATCGTCGTCGGCGCCGGCATCGCCGGCCTGTCCACGGCCTGGTCGCTCACCAAGCGCGGCCATCGGGTGACATTGCTGGAGCAGGGCGCGATTCCCAATCCGCTGGCCGCCTCCGGCGACCATCACCGCATCATCCGCCGCGCCTATCCCGCCGGTTCCGGCTATGGCGCCGCGATAACCGAGGCCTATGCCGCCTGGGACGAGATGTGGTCCGATCTCGGCGAGACCCACTACGATCATCGCGGCTTCATGTGCGTGTCGCGCTCGGCGGGCGACGAGGCCGAGGATTATCTGGATGGGCTGAAGGCGGGCGGCTTTCCCTTCGAGATGCTGACCGCCGAGGCCGCCGCCGCGCGCTGGCCGTTCCTCGACGCGGCGACGCTGCGCTATGCCTATTTTTCGCCCGAAGGCGGCGCGCTGCACTGCAAGCGCGTCGCCATCGGCGTCCTGGAGTGGCTGCGCGCCAACGGCGCCGACGTGCGCGAGAATACGAGGGTCGACAGCGTCGATGCCGGGGCGGGCGCCGTCGTTCTGGCGTCGGGCGAGCGGCTGGCCGCCGACCGCGTCGTCGTGACCGCCGGCGCCTGGGTGACGAAGCTGTTTCCGGGTCTCGCCGGCACGCTGACGACCTATCGCACCGCCGTCGTCTATCTCGAGCCGCCGGCCGATCTGAAGCCGGCCTGGGACGTCGCGCCGGTCATTCTCGACGTCGGCGGCACGACCGACGGCTACATCATCCCGGCGTCCGGCGGCGGCGGGCTGAAGTTCGGCTCCGGCCTGCACAAGAATCCGAGCCCCGACGCCGATTCCGACCGCGTTCCGAGGGCAGGCGAGGGCGAGACCATCCGTGACCTGTTCGCGCCGCCGATGAAGCGCATCCGGGAATACGCCGTCACCGGCGTCGTCACCTGCGCCTATACCTTCACCGACGACGATCGCTTCTTCGGCGCCGAGATCGGCAAGGCGCTGGTCATCTCCGCCTGCTCCGGGCACGGCTACAAGTTCGGCGCCGCGGTCGGACGGCGGGTCGCCGACGCCGTGGAGAGCGGCGACACGGCGCTGCTCAAGCGCTGGCTGCGCGCGGAAGTCGCGTAAACCATTCCTGCGCTTTCGGGCAGGGCGGCCGCCGCTACCCTTGCGCAAGGCCGACCGGCGGCCTTATCTAGGTTCGACAAACACGCATCGATTCTGCCCTCCGGGCGCCGGAATCGCTTCCGCAGGGGACATCCATGAGAGATCCGGTCGAAACCTACATGAACCTCGTCCCGATGGTGGTCGAGCAGACCAACCGCGGCGAGCGCGCCTACGACATCTTTTCGCGCCTGCTGAAGGAGCGAATCATCTTCATCACGGGGCCCGTCGAGGACGGCATGGCGACGCTGGTCTGCGCCCAGCTGCTGTTTCTCGAGGCGGAAAACCCGAAGAAGGAGATCAACCTCTACATCAACTCGCCGGGCGGCGTGGTGACGAGCGGCATGGCGATCTACGACACCATGCAGTTCATCAAGCCGGCCGTCTCGACGCTCTGCATCGGCCAGGCGGCCTCGATGGGTTCGCTGCTGCTTTGCGCCGGCCACAAGGACATGCGCTTCGCGACGCCGAATGCGCGCATCATGGTGCACCAGCCGTCGGGCGGCTTCTCCGGCCAGGCGTCCGACATCGAGCGCCATGCGCTCGACATCATCAAGCTGAAGCGTCGCCTGAACGAGATTTATGCGAAGCATACGGGCCAGGATCTGGACACGATCGAGCGCACGCTCGACCGCGATCATTTCCTCACCGCCGACGAAGCCAAGGATTTCGGCCTGATCGACAAGGTCATCACCGCGCGCGACGCGCTGGAGACCGCGAAGGCCGATTGACCGGGCATGGGACCGCCATACGGGAATGTCGCATTTTTTTGATCCGCATGCGTCAATTCTGTCACATTTTGCTGTTCCCT
>JAUYMV010000071.1 GCA_030698645.1 Mesorhizobium sp. | reverse complement strand
GGCTCCGGCCACGGCAAGCAGGAGTCGCACTTCAAGATCGGTTCAGGCCATGACAAGGTCGAGTCGCATCGCAAGACCGGCTCCGGCCAC
The DNA here is from genome assembly GCA_030698645.1 of Mesorhizobium sp. Classification (GTDB taxonomy): domain Bacteria; phylum Pseudomonadota; class Alphaproteobacteria; order Rhizobiales; family Rhizobiaceae; genus Mesorhizobium_A. The sequence continues at coordinate 8,878 of JAUYMV010000071.1, read as the reverse complement.
GCCGTGCTGCAATCGCACCTGAAACAAGGCTCGGTGCACGGCAAGCGCCAGTCGCATCTCAAGCAGGGCTCGGTGCACGAAAAGGAAGCGTCACACCTCAAGACGGGGTCGCGCAATCCGAACCCGCCGGTCATCCAGCAGCCGGGCACTCTGAAATTGCTGCAGTAGGCCGACAACCGGCGCCGGGTGGCGGAAGGCGCGTATCGCGCTTTCCGCCCCATCGGGCCACATCAACAGTCTCGGAGAGGACGATCATGCCGCCAACCTCACTGTCGCGCGGCTGTCGCTCGATGCGCCTGTGCGCCGGCCTGATGATTTTCGCGACCCTTTTCGTACCACCCGCCCTTGCCGCGGGAGCATCGGTCAGGACGAACGAAGCCTATATCGACGACGTCCTGCGGCAGCCTGACTTCGACATTCATTCGATCGACGAGGTGTTCGACCACGTTTTTTCGACGCTGGCCGATGAGGTGAAGGTCTATCCGACCGAAAACTACTTCTATTTCAAGTTCCTGCATGGCGGCGTCCCGTATGCCGGAAATTTCCGCCTGGATATCGCCGATCGGGACCAGGGCGTCATCCACTTCGCCTACTTCACCGAGAACAACCCCTTCACCGAGCAGCAGATCTCGGATCACCGTGCATACACGACGGAGTTTGGCGTCAGCGTCGAAAGAAAGGACGCACTGACCTATGCGATCACCCGCCAGGGACGCACGGTGACGTTCCGGTTGAACGACCTTCGCCACGTCAAGCCGACAGCCGGGCAGATCGGCACGGGGGAAACCTATCTGGGACCGGTGTTCGACGAATCCGGCGTGCAGATGTTCCTGATGTGGAACCCGGCCCTGAAGTTGTTCCTCTATGTGCTCGATGAGAGCCTGCCGACGGAGGAGTATTTCCAGTCGAGCGCATCGAGCCGGATCAGAATCGGGCTACGCACGAGCTTCGCCTATTATCGCGACCGCTACCGCGAGCGCTGGATCCTGGCGGGCGTCCGGGCGGCGGAAACGGAAGTGAACAGCTACTTCGATGGCCCATTCGACCAGTTGCCCGACAATTTTATCGAGGGCGACACGCTTCGCGACGCGCTGCTCGCCATGAGCCCGGATGTCGAGGGCAAGATCGACAGGCTGGGGAATTCGGAGGATCTCACCGGTCGCATGCTGGTGGACCCGTACATCCTCTATGAAACCGAGGACGATCTCCAGCAGTTCGACCAGTGCGCCGCGGCCGCGCTCGACGAACGCGCTTACTATCCCTGCTTCGCCACCGGTCAGACCAAGTAGTCTCCCCGATCGCGTCAGTCGCGTCAAGACCGCCTCCACCATAGCGATATGACCGTCGGCTCCGCGGGCCGATTCCGGCCTCGCCGGTTCGCGTTCACTTACCGGGGAACTATTTTAAACGAATTATTATTGACTCTGGTTGTGAGGCGCACATGCGCGGAGTATCGTCCAGTATAGTTTTTAGCGAGACATGTCAGAAATTCATCTCGAAATTGACAGGGGAAGAACATGACTGCGAACTTGACAGCCACAAATTCATGTAATCAGGACGGATGCGATGCCACGCCGGCTATCGATAAAATCGAAGACGCAAGAGGCTATCGGCCCGACCTTGAGCGCGTACAGATTACATTGCGCGATCCGAGTGTTGCTGGCGGTTCCGGTCAAGTCGCCGATGGACGCGGGATCGTCTTTCTGGATCCGTCCGCGCCCTTTGGCGATGCGCTCGCCGCCGGCGTGACGCCGTCTGCCCAAATCGCCTTCCTCACCGCGTCGGAATCGCCGATCGGGCAGATTGCCGAGGTGCTCGAGCGCGATGGTCCCTTCGCTGCCGTGCACATCGTCACGCACGGCCGGCCGGGCGAGCTGCATTTCGCGGCCGGCGTGCTGACCCTGGCGCAGATGGACGAGACGGCGCTCGGGCGCGTCGGCGCGGCGCTGGCGCCGGGTGCGTCCGTTCAACTGTGGAGCTGCGACGTCGGCAAGGGCCGGTCCGGCGCCGATTTCATCGAAGCCCTGGCAATTGCGACCGGCGCCGACGTTGCCGCCGCCAGCTACCCGATCGGCGCCGCGACGCGTGGCGGTCGATGGTCCCTGGACATGTCGACCGGCCCGGTCGATATCCGCGTCCCGTTTGGCGCAGCGACGCTGTCGGCCTATCAGGGGCTGCTCTCGGTCGAGGGCCAGCTCTGGTACCTGACGCAAGGCGGGACGACCGACGCGCGGCTCAACTACATCAACGATGACGGCACCGGCGGGACGACGCATATCGACAACTCGCCGACCACCGACCTCGGCACGGGATTCCCCGAAGACGTGGCGCTCGACACCGCGGCCGGCCTCTACTTCGTGCTTTCCGGCGGTGGCGACGGGTCGAACTCGCGCCTGCTGGTCGGCAGCATCACCAGCCCGAACGCGCCGTCGACGGAGATCACGTTCGACCTCGACGGTCTTGCCTATGCGATCCACGTCGATCCGGTCAGCCAGCAACTCTATGTCAGCTATCTCGACATCGACAATTTCGGCGACAGCACCCAGGGCATTCTCGTCTTTGACTACAACCCGGCAACTGGCGACCTGACGCCCGCCGGCGGAACGATCCTCAACAGCTTCATCGCCACGCAGGCCACCGCACAGGTCCAATCCAGTGTCAGCGGCGGGATCGGCCTGTTCATTCCGCGCGACTTCGACATCGATTTCACCAACCGGTTCATCTATATCGCCCAGCATACGCTCGGCGACGGGGCGGAATCGAACCAGATCCTGCGTATCGACCTTAACAATCCGACGGCTCCGGCCGTCGCCATGGTTCCCCAGGCGCAGTTTCCGCTCGACGGAGACGGATCGGACTTCACCACGCTGAACGGCATCATCGTGGATGTCGAAGTCGATTCCGATTCCGACCGCGTCTTCTTCACGACGCATGCCGAGAACGTCAGCGATCCGAACGGCGAGGATGCGATCTGGATGATCGCCAATGCGTCGACGGCCAACGGCACGGCCAATGCGGTCAAAGTCACGCTGACCGGTGTCGGATTCGACATCAACACCTTCTATCCCGGCGACATGGTGCTCGATGAGGTCAACAACATCCTCTATGTCGAATCCGAGCAGATCGATACGGGCAGCGGCGCCGACGATGACGTCATCCTGGTCTTCCAGCTCAGCGCCGACGGGCTGACCGCCACACTCATCGATACCATAATTGTCGGGTTCACCGGCGTCGGAAACATCGGCGGCATGGCGTTCAACCTGCTGGCCAACCTCGGCTCCGTGACCGGCACTTCGACGCATGCCGTCGAGCAGACCGGTAACCTCACCCTGCTGGTCGGCGCTCCGACGATTACCGACCTCGAGGGCAGCCATCTCGCCAGCGCCACCCTCACGGTCAGCGGCAGTTTCGTCGGCAGCGGAGACCAGCTCTCGATCTCCGGCCAGACTTCCGGGCTTATCGCCGGCACCAACATCACGATTACGATCACCACGGACGTAAACGGCAACCAGAAGCTGACGCTCTCCGGCTACGACACGATGGCCAACTACGAGATCGCGATGAGCAACGCCAGATTCCAGGCGAACGGCGACAATCCGACCAACTATGCCGTGAATACCACGCGCACCCTGACCTGGCAGGTCAACGATGGAGCCGCCGGCAATCCCGTCGGCAACAACAATGTCGCGCAGACCGTCATCACCATCGACGCGGTGAACGACGCGCCGGTTCTTGGCAACGTGGCCGCGGCGGCGGCCTTTATCGAGAACGACGCGGCGACGACGCTTTCCGCAGCATTGACCAGCACCGATCCCGACAACATCAACATCGACATCGCGACGATCAGCATCACCGCAGGCCTGTTCGCGGGCGACGTGCTGTCGGTCGCCGGCCAGACCAGCGGGTTGATCGCCGGGACCAATATCACGGCCACGTATAATCCCGTGACGGGCGTTCTGACCCTGCTCGGCACGGACACGCTCGCTACCTACCAGAGCGTGCTGCGCCAGGTGCAATTCCAGTCGACGAGCGACAACCCGACGAACTTCGGCGCCAACACGACGCGGACGATCAGCTGGCAGCTGAATGACGGCGAAGCGCTCAACAATCTCAGCAGCGTCGGAACGACGACGGTCACGCTGACCGCGGTGAACGACGCGCCGGTGCTGGGCGCGGTGGCAGCCGCGGCTGCCTACACCGAAAACGATACCGGCACGACGCTCTCCAGTGCGCTGACCAGCGTCGATCCGGACAATACCACACTGAGCTCGGCAACCGTGCAGATCACCGGCGGCCTGTTTACCGGCGACGTGCTGTCGGTCAACGGCGCAACCAGCGGTTTGATCGCGGGGACCAACATCACGATCAGCTACAACGCGGGCACCGGACTGCTGACGCTTTCCGGCAGCGACACGCTTGCCAACTACCAGGCCGCCCTGCGTCAGGTGCAGTACCTGTCGACCAGCGAGGATCCGACGAATTCGGGAGCCGCCCCGACGCGCACGATTTCCTGGCAGCTCAATGACGGCTCGGGCAGCAGCAATCTGAGCGCGATCGAAACGACGACGATCACGGTCACCGGAGTCGACGACCCGACCGTGCTGCAGGACGACGGACTTTCGACCGACGAGAATACGGTCATCGGCGCGGGCCTCAACGTCTTCAACGACAATGGCTCAGGCGCCGACGTCGATCTCGACGACGTGTTGGTGATCACCGCGGTGAATGGCGTCGGCGCCAGCGTCGGCAACCAGATCACGCTTCCCTCCGGCGCCCTGCTGACGCTCAATTCGGACGGCACCTTCTCCTGCGACCCGAACGGGGCTTTCGACCTGCTGCCTGGGATACTCTCCGGGGCGTCCAACCAGACCGCGATCGACACGTTCACCTATACCGTCGGCGGCTCCACCGCGACCGTCAGCGTGACCGTCTCTGGTGTGGATTCGCACGACCTGCTCGAGGGTTCGCCGGGGGATGACACGCTGAATGGCGGCATCGGCAACGACATCATCCACGCTTTCGACGGCACCGACATTCTGAATGGCGAGGACGGCAATGATACGCTCATCGGCGGAGCAGGCGCCGACTTCCTGAACGGTGGAATTGGTATCGACACGGCGAGCTACGTCGGGTCGAACGCCGGGGTTACGGTTTCACTTCTGGGCAATTTCGGCATCGGTGGGCACGCCGCCGGAGATACGTTCGATTCGATCGAGAATCTCATCGGGTCGAGTTATGCCGATTCGTTGACCGGCGACAACGGCGATAATGTCCTCGAAGGCGGAGCCGGAGCGGATGCGCTGTTTGGCGGCGGCGGCAGGGACACGGCGAGCTATTTCTCGTCGGACGCGGCGGTGAACGTGATGCTCGGCGCGGTCGGATCCGGAGGCCACGCCCAGGGCGATACTTACTCCAGCATCGAGAACCTTGCCGGCAGCGACGGCTTCGGAGACACACTGACCGGCACGGCGGATGCAAACGTCCTCCACGGTTACGGTGGCGATGACATTCTGAACGGGCTGAATGGAGACGATACGATTTTCGGCGGCGACGGGGACGATATCATTACCGGTGCCCGCGGCGCGGACTATATCGACGGCGGAAACGGCAACGATACCGCGAACTATTCGAATTCCGGCACGGGGGTCTACATCGTCCTCGGCTCCGGGATCGCATATGGTGGCCATGCGGACGGCGATACGCTGATCAATATCGAGAATTTGAGCGGCAGCAACAGCGCGACTTCGGGCGATAGCCTGACCGGAAGCGCCGGCGACAATGTCATCCACGGCAACGGCGGCGACGACATCATAAACGGGCTGAACGGAGACGACTCGCTCTTCGGCGGCGATGGCAACGATACGATCACCGGCGGCCGTGGCGCCGACCTGATCAACGGCGGCGATGGGATCGACACGGCGGTCTATAGCAATTCGGGCGCCGCGGTTAACATCAACCTGGCGGCCGGTACGGCGTCCGGCGGCCATGCAACCGGGGACGTCCTGACACTCGTCGAGAACCTGATCGGCTCCGCTCACGGCGACACGCTGATCGGCGACGGCGAGGCAAACCGGCTGGAAGGCCTTGCCGGGGCCGATATTCTCGATGGCGGCGCTGGCGACGATACGCTGGTTGGCGGCGCGGATGCCGATATCTTCCGCTTCTCGATGGCGGATTTCGGCTCCGACCTCATTCTCGACTTCGAGGACGGCCTCGACCTCTTCGACCTGACCGGCACGGGGCTGACCTTCAACGATTTCGTCATGAGCGAAGTCTCGGGCGATACGGTGCTGACCTATACGGATACAAACTTCACCTCGGTAATCACGGTTGCCGGCGTCGCGAACAACCTGATCGACGCCAGCGATTTCGTATGAGGCATCGGATCAAGACGCGCCGTCGGCCAACCAGTCTGGCCGGCGGCGCGGCGAGCTTCGGCGACGCGTCGGCGACCGGCCGATGATCGCTCATAATTTCGACTTTTCTGGAAATAGCACTTGACGGTCGCGCGCCGTGCTGCGACTCTATTTCCATGAATCTCGAAGAAGCCGCCGACCAGCTCGAAGCCCTCGGAAACTCCACCCGGCTGCAGATCTACCGGACCCTCGTTCGCGCGGGTCAGGAAGGGCTTGCCGTTGGACGCATCCAGGACAGTCTGGGCATCGCGGCCTCGACGCTTTCCCATCACCTCAAGCGCCTGGTCGACACCGGCCTGGTCACGCAGGAGCGCCAGGTGACGACGCTGATCTGCCGGGTCAACTATGACGGCATGGAGAGGCTGATCGGCTATCTCGTCGACGAATGCTGCAGCGACGGCACCAGGCCGCGCCTTTCGGAGAGTGCAGAAGCGTGAACCAGCCGAGCCTGTCCGCGACCGCCATCTGGGGTCTCGGCGTCACGCAGATCATCGGCTACGGCACGCTATATTACGGGTTCAGCATTCTTGCTCCGGCGATGGCGCGGGAATTCGGACTGGCCGAAGAGTGGGTCTTCGCCGCGCTCTCGGTATCCCTCGTCGTCGGCGCCGCGATCTCGCCTTATGCCGGCCGGCTCGCCGATCGTCATGGCGCCGGCCGCATCATGACATGGGGCTCGCTCGCAGCGGCGGCGGCGTTGTTGGGTTGCGCCGTCGCGCCGGGGCGCGGCAGCTTCGTGGCTGCTTTGATCGCCACCGAACTCGCCGCGGCCTTCGTGCTCTACAGCACCGCGTTCGTCGCGATCGTGCAGACGGGAGGCGTGCGGGCGACGCGGAGCATCGTCCACCTGACTCTGATCGCCGGGTTCGCGTCGACGCTCTTCTGGCCACTGACCACGCAGTTGCACGCCCATCTCGACTGGCGCGAGGTCTATGTCGTCTTCGCGCTGCTCAATCTTTGCGTCTGCCTGCCGATCCACGCTTGGCTGACGGGACGGTCCCGACGAAAGACGATCGAAACGTCGCCTCTGCCGCATGAACCTGTCGCGCTTGTTGCGCCCGTCGCGCCCGACGCGGCAGTGCCGCTTACTGCCGGCCGGCTCATCTTCGGCCTGATGCTGGTCGGCTTCGCGATCGAGGGCCTGGTTCTGGCCGCGATTCTCGTCCACATGGTGCCGCTGATGGGCGCGCTGGGCATGGGAGCCACCGGCCTGGTCGCGGCGACGTTGTTCGGACCGGCGCAAGTCGCCAGCCGCTTCGTCAACATGATCTTCGGCGGTCGCCTTCCCCAGGCCTGGCTCGCGGTGATCGCGGCGGGACTGCTGCCGACCGGGCTAATGGTGCTGGTCCTGACGACGCCTCGCCTCGAGGGCGCGCTCGTGTTCGTCGTGCTGTTCGGGCTCGGCTCGGGCCTCGCCAGCATCGTCGGCGGAACCCTGCCGCTGGAACTCTTCGGGCGCGCCGGCTATGGCGCGCGGCTCGGCTGGGTCACGGCGGCGCGACAGCTCAGCGCGGCTTTCGCACCGGTTGGCCTGTCGGCGCTGCTCGCCCGGGTCGGTGCGCCGTTGTCGCTCTCGTTCCTGGCGGCGCTTGCGGCGGTGGCGCTGACGGCCTTCCTGTCGATCGCCGTGCTGCGGCGCGCACGCCCCGTGACGGTCGAGGCGCCTGGATAGGCCGAGGACGTCCGTCGGGGACGGGCTATACGGCTTGCCAATCCATGCCGGGTCGGAGATCGTGGCGGCTGCGATGAACGAACTGATACTCCGCCTCGGACTTGCCCTTGCGATCGGCCTGCTGGTGGGTCTGGAACGCGGCTGGCGCGAGCGTTCCGAACCGGACGGCAGCCGGACGGCCGGTATCCGGACCTACGGCATTTCCGGGCTGCTCGGCGGCATCTTCGCCGCGCTGGCCACGGCCTACGGCGCGGCCTACGTGTTTCTTGTCGGCTTTCTCGGATACGCGATCGTCTTTGCCTGGTTCAAGTCGCGCGAGGCGGCGCACGATGAAAATTTCAGCGTTACCGGGGTGATCGCCGGGCTGTGCGTCTTCGCGCTCGGCGGGCTCGCCGTCGCCGGAGACTACCGCGCCGCGGGCGCGGGCGGCGCGGCGGTTGCAGGCCTGCTCGCCAGCCGTGAACTTCTGCATAGCCTGTTGCAACGCCTGTCATGGATGGAACTGCGATCCGCGCTGGTGCTCGCCGTCATGACTGCCGTCGTCCTGCCCCTGCTGCCCAACCGGACGATAGACCCGTGGGGCGGATTCAATCCCTGGGAAATCTGGTTCTTCACCGTGTTGACCGCCGCGATCTCCTTTGTCGGCTATTTCGCCGTCCGGATCCTCGGCCCGACAAGGGGCATGCTGGTGAGCGGGTTGGCCGGCGCGGTCGTCTCGTCGACGGCGGTGACGGTCGCGTTTGCCCGCACCGCCAAGTCGGGTGGGAATGTCTGGCCGCTGGCCGGCGCC
>JAUYMV010000068.1 GCA_030698645.1 Mesorhizobium sp. | reverse complement strand
GGCGCCGGCGCCGATGCGGAAGAAGGAGCCGCCGAGGATCGCCGCCCGGAACGCCGGATTGGCGAACAGCGACAGGTCGAGGATCGGCTTGTCGCGATGGCGGGCGTGGCGGACGTAGACGAAGGCCGCGACGAGGCCGAGCGCCGCGGTCAGCACGCCGAATACCGGCGGCAGCGCCGGCAGGCTGATCACCGACAGGCCGAACACGATGCCGGACGCGGCGACCGCCGACAGCGCGAAGCCGGCGACGTCGAGCCGGTCGCCCGCGCGGCCGGCGATTTCCGGCAACACCCTTCCGGCGAAGAAGATTCCGGCGATGCCGATCGGGACATTGATCAGGAAGATCCAGTGCCAGGTGAAATAGGTGGTGATGAAGCCGCCGACCGGCGGGCCGACCAAGGGTCCGACGAGGGCCGGTATCGTCAGCCACGCCATGGCGGAAACCAGGTCCTTCTTGGGCGTCGCGCGGACGAGGACCAGCCTGGCGACCGGCGTCATCATGGCGCCGCCCATGCCCTGCAGGAAGCGCGCGCCGACGAAGGCGGCGAGCGACCCGGAGAGCGCGCACAGGATCGACCCGACGACGAAGACGCCGATGGCGATCCGGAAGACGCGCCTGGCGCCGAACCTGTCGGCCATCCAGCCGCTGACGGGGATGAAGATCGCCAGCGACACGAGATAGGCGGTGAGCGCCAGTTTCAGCGCCACCGGATTGGTGCCGATGTCGGCGGCGATCGCCGGCAAGGAGGTGGCGATGACAGTCGAATCCATCTGTTCCATGAACAGGGCGACCGCGAGAATGAGCGGCGCCATTCGATGGAGCGATTGGGGCTGGTGCTGCTCGGGAACAGCGCTGGGGTTCGGATCCTGCATGTCGCGCGGCGGTTAGCATGGCCGGCGCCGGCTGTCTCCGGTCTCGAGGCCTGGAATTGCAAATTGCCCGCGCCGTCAGTCCGTTCCGGCAACTTCCTTCGAATAGGCGCGGATCGCCTCGATGCGGGCGGGCGTCGCGGGGTGGGTCGACAGCATGTTGAGCGGGCCGCCGTCACCAAACTTCTTGAACATGAGGTCGAGGAACTGGACCAGCGCCGCCGGATCGTGGCCGGCCCGGCGCATCAGTTCGACGCTGTAGCGATCGGCGTCGCTTTCCTGGCTGCGCGAGTAGGACAAGGAAACCAGCGCCGATCCCTGCATCAGGATGTCCTCGACGCCGCTGCCGATGTCGCCGCCGATCAGCATGATCAGCGCCGTGACGCCGCCGGCGCGGTAGAGCTGGCGCAGGGTATGATCGTGTTCGACATGCCCGATTTCGTGCGCCAGCACGCCGAGTATGGCTTCCTCGTTGCCGGCCAGTTCGGCCAGTTCGTCGGTCAGGATGATGTTGCCGTCGGGCAGCGCGAAGGCGTTCGGGCCGATGGATCCGCCCTTGCGGAAATTGAGGACAAAGCCGTCCGCGCCGCGTTCGGTCAGCCCGGCCATAGTCTTGAACGCCGCCTCGATGGCGGCCCGCCTCGGCTCGGGAAGCTCCGAGGCTGAGAACACGGTCTGGTCGAGCGTGACAAGCGTGCCCGCGCTCAGCAATTGCGGCACCACGGGCGGGGTCACCGCCACCGCCAGTTCGACCAGCGCCGGCACGGCATAGCGGTAGATCAAGAAGCAGAAGCAGACGATGACGACCACAAACACGGCCAGCCGCGCGCGAAACCGCTCGAGGCCGTGGATCAGCCCCGAGCGCCGGAGCCTTGCGACAGGGAGGCCGTCGACCGCGTCGTTGTCGTCTGTCGTGAACTGGCTGCCGTCTGGGAACACGATGCGGCGCGGGATCGAGCCGACGCGCGCGGAGATGTCGAGCCGATCGAGAGGACCGGTCGCGAGTATCTCGCTGCCCGCACGAATGACGGCATTGCCCTTGCCGTCGAGGCTCAACTGCGCGGGCACGGAACGGCTCGACCCCGGCGGGTGCCAGACGCCCGCGATGGACGCGGATCGCGGCTCAGAAGCCAAAGTCGAAGCCTTCGACATCCATGTATTCCGCGCCGACGGCGGCCCCCGATTCCTTGACCGTGTCGAGATAGTCGTCGAGCGAACCGGAGACCTGGAGGGCGGTCGCCGCCGCCAGGAAGCGCGCCATGCGTATCGCCGCCCATGGACGCGCGAGGCCAAGGCTGAGAAGGGTCGCCAGGATGTTGGTGACCGAGATCCAGACGAAGCGGCCGCGGTGGATGCTCGAGGCGAGGCGATGCCGTCCGTCGATGACGGTGCTGTTCATCGCGACGTTGCGCGTGCCTGCCCGATAGGCGAGCGTCGCCAGCGCTCCCAATATGATCACCGGAATGAGCGCGGTGTAGATCACGGCGAGGACCGCGGCGACCATCTTTCCCGCATCGGCGGTGTCGGAAAGCATGTCCTGCAGCACCGTGCTGTAGGCGGAAATGACGATCCCCGACGCGCCGAACACGACCAGGCCGCCCAACATAAGCACCGCAGGCAACAGCCATTGCCGGTAGAGCGCGCCGAGGCGCGGATCGGTGGACACCGGCCGGCCGCCATAGTGCAGATTGCCGAGCGTGTAGCGCCACATCCAGCGCGAGGCGAGGGGCGCAAGAATACCGAGCGACAACCAGGCGACGAGTCCGCCGAGAACATAGGCGTTGAAAGCGCCCCAATAACCGCCGCTGAAATCGAACCGCACGTTGCGGTAGCTCGTGACGCGCGCGTTGAAGCGCAGGCCGCGCATGACGAAGAACGGCAAGGCGAAGAGAAACAGGACGCCGAGGACGATGCCGGCGGGCGGGAAGAAGGTGAGAGCCGCGTTGTAGACCATGAGCACGACGAGCACGATGATGCGGCCGATCAGGATCTGAATCGGACTGGCATGGAAATCGAAGCTCGATCCGGCGAGCCGCGTGTTACCATAGAAATAGCGCAAGCGGCGCACCTTGGCCCATGCCGAGTAGATGCCGATCGTGACGATCGTCAGCAGTATGTTGACGATCCATATGCCGAAATATTCGCGTGTGGTGCCGGTGAAGGTGAACGGTTCGAGAGACGTCGGCGACGCATCCGGCGACGGATCGCCGCCCGGCCTGCCCCATGGGTTCGGAGTATCCATCGCGCCCCTCGTCGCCGGATTCTGCGGTGCCGCTATCCATGCCGCCGCGGAAGGCGGATGACAAGAGCGCGACGGCGCCGCCAGCCGCTTTCCAAGCATCGCGAGTCGTGTTACCAGCCCGTGCCAATCCTGAAAGGGACTTCATGAGTCGGCGCTGCCCCCCGGGCGACAGCGCTTTCTTGTATTCAAGGAATGGCAATGGCGAAAATCATCGAGACTCCGACGGGCGCGCAGGCTCTGACCTTCGACGACGTGCTGCTGCAGCCGGGCCATTCCGACGTCATGCCGGGACAGACCGACGTGCGCACAAGGATCGCCGGCGACATCGAGCTCAACATCCCGATCCTGTCCGCCGCCATGGACACCGTCACCGAGGCGCCGCTCGCCATCGCCATGGCGCAGGCCGGCGGCATCGGCGTCATCCACCGCAATCTCTCGCCCGAGGAACAGGCCGAGCAGGTCCGCCAGGTCAAGAAGTTCGAATCCGGCATGGTCGTCAATCCGGTGACGATCGGCCCCGACGCGACGCTCGCCGACGCGCTGGAACTGATGCGCACGCACCGCATCTCCGGCATTCCCGTGGTCGAGAACGGCGGCGGCGGGCAGACGCCCGGCCGTCTCGTCGGCATCCTGACCAACCGCGATGTGCGCTTCGCCTCCGATCCGGGGCAGAAGGTCTACGAGCTGATGACGCGCGACAACCTGGTCACCGTGCGCGAGAACCGCGTCGACCAGGACGAGGCCAAGCGGCTCCTGCATCAGCACCGCATCGAGAAGCTCGTCGTCGTCGATGCGCAGGGGCGCTGCGTCGGGCTGATCACGGTCAAGGACATCGAGAAGACGCAGCTCAACCCGAATGCGTCCAAGGACGCGCAGGGCCGGCTGCGCGTGGCGGCGGCCACCAGCGTCGGCGACGACGGCTTCGAGCGCGCCGAGCGGCTGATCGCGGCCGGCGTCGACCTGCTCGTCATCGACACCGCGCATGGCCATTCGCAGCGCGTGCTTGACGCCGTGACTCGCGCCAAGAAGCTCTCCAATTCGGTGCGCATCCTCGCCGGTAACGTGGCGACCGCGGAAGGCACGCGCGCGCTGATCGACGCGGGCGCGGACGCGGTCAAGGTCGGCATCGGCCCGGGCTCCATCTGCACGACCCGCATCGTCGCGGGCGTCGGCGTGCCGCAGCTCTCGGCGGTCATCGCGGCCGCCGAAGAGGCCGACAAGGCCGGCATCTCGATCATCGCCGATGGCGGCATCAAATATTCCGGCGATCTCGCCAAGGCGCTCGCCGCGGGTGCTTCGGCGGCCATGATCGGATCGCTGCTCGCCGGCACCGAGGAAAGCCCAGGCGAGGTCTATCTGCACCAGGGACGCTCCTTCAAAGCCTATCGCGGCATGGGTTCGGTCGGCGCCATGGCGCGCGGCTCAGCCGACCGCTACTTCCAGGCCGAGGTGCGCGACACGCTGAAGCTCGTGCCGGAAGGCATCGAGGGCCAGGTGCCCTACAAGGGCCCGGTCGCCGGTGTGCTGCACCAACTGACCGGCGGCCTGCGCGCCGCGATGGGCTATGTCGGCTCGCGCGATCTCGCGGAGCTCCGCGACAAGGCGCGCTTCGTGCGCATCTCGACGGCGGGCTTGCGCGAAAGCCACACGCACGACGTGGCGATCACGCGCGAAAGCCCGAACTATCCGGGCATCGGCTGACGCAAGGCCGGTGGCGCGCCTCCTGCAAAGGCCATTGCGGCTCGCCATTCTCGCGGCGGCCAACTTCGCGGCGATGGTGGTGCTCGACGCCTGTTGGTTCCGGCCCGCGGCCGGCGGTCTGGCGAGCCTCGATACGCGCGTCACGGGATTCACCACCGAAGACGCGTTTCAGTGGCTCACGGCGCTCGGCCCGCAGGGGCGCGAGGCCATCATCGTCTGGCACTATCTGACCTTCGACCTCACATTTCCGGCGCTGTTTTCGCTCGCCGTCGCCGGTTTCGTGCTGACCTATGCGCGCCGTCTCGATCGGTTCAAGTCGCTGCCCCGACGCGCGCAGACACTCTGCGCGCTTGCCGTTCCCCTGCCCTATGCGCTCGCCGATTACGGCCAGAACCTGCTCGTCGTCCGCATGCTCGCCGCGCCGGTCGACGTCAGCCAGGCACTGGCCGCGGCGGCCTCGGTGCTGGTGATCCTGAAATTCGCATTCTGCATCGCGGCGCTTGCCATTGTCGCCGCCGCGATCATGGCCGCGCGCCGAACCGACTGACATCGGCGAGAGCTTCGCGCAAACGAGAGGACGTCCATATATGAACTCCACCGCAATCTTCTGGCCCATGATCGTGCAGGCGGCACTGATCTATGCAATTTACGTCCTGGTGTCGCGCCGCCGCGTCGCGGCCATCAAGGCCGGCAACGCAAAGACCTCACAATTTCGCGAGAACCAGAACGAGCCTGCCGAAAGCCTGTTTGCGCGCAACAATCTGGCGAACCAGTTCGAACTTCCGGTGCTGTTCTTCGCCGTTGTGCTGGCGCTGCATGCCACGGCGGCGGTGAACTACATCACGGTCGCGCTGGCCTGGATTTTCGTCGTGTCACGCTGCATCCACGCCTATCTCCACGTCACGACGAACCGCATTCGCTATCGCAGGCCTGCCTTCATCGTCGGCTATTTCGCCGTCGGCCTTCTGTGGATCTGGCTGGCGCTGCATATCGCCGGGCTCGCCTGAGACGTCCGCCGCCCAGCCGCGGTAGAGGCGGCGCAGCGTCTCCGCGAGCGCTATACACTCGGCGCGGCGCGCGCTGCCGTCACGCCACGCAAGACCGATGGTGCGGAACGGCGCCGGCTGCGAAAACGGCACGATCCGGACATCCCGCATCGCTTCGGCAGCGCTCCTCGCGATCTCGGGAATGAGCGTGACGCCCAATCCGTGCGACACCATCTGGAGCAACGTCGTCAGGCTCGTCGCGCCGTAATTGGCCATCGCCGCCGGCCGCACGCTGCCACAGACGGCGAGCGCCTGGTCGCGCATGCAATGCCCCTCCTCGAGCAGCATCAGCCTTTCCAGGGCCGGGCTCTCGGGCGGCACGGGCGGCGTCAGGAACGCCGGATCCGACGCGGACACAGCCAGAAGGAAGTGGTCGGCAAACAGCGGTTCCGCCGTCAGTCCGCTCTGCTGCAACGGCAGCGCCACGATCACCGCATCCAGCCTGCCGGCCACCGCCTCGTCGATCAGCGTCTGCGTCACCGCCTCGCGCAATTCAAGCAGCAGGGCCGGAAACAGTACGCGCAACTCCGACAGGATGCGCGGCAGCAGATAGGGCGCGACGGTCGGTATGATGCCGAGCCTGAAGCGCCCCTCCATCGCCAGCCGCCCGCCCCGCGCCAGCGCCTCGACATCGCGGATCTCGGCCAGTATGTGCTCGATGCGCGGCTGCAGCACGCGGCCGTCCTCGGTCAGTTCGACGGCGCGCCCGCCGCGCTCGAACAGGCGGCAGCCGAGCCGCTGCTCCAGTTCGGCGATTTGCGCGGACAGCGCCGGTTGCGTGACGCCGGCCACCTCGGCCGCGCGGCCGAAATGCAACGTCCTTGCGAGCGCATCGAAATATTCCATCTGGCGTATCGTCGATTTGATCATAATCAAAGACTATCACGACGAACAGGATTAGCAATTTGCGTTTATCAATGGTCGGAACTAGTCTGGAACCATTCCAAATTCAGCAGCACCCGCCCCAGCAGCACCGGGTGCGCCGCTCACACGCAAGGACACGACATGGACGCGTTGGAAGTCAACGAGAACACCGAATCGAAACCCGAGCCCAAATGCCCGGTCGCGCATGGCGCAACGATCGCGTCGAGCGCCGCCATGCGGTCGAACCGCGACTGGTGGCCCAACCAGCTCAACCTGAAGATCCTGCATCAGCACTCCAGCCTGTCCGATCCGATGGGCGAGGCGTTCGACTATGCGGAGGAGTTCAAGAAGCTCGACCTCGACGCGCTGAAGAAGGACCTGCACGCGCTGATGACGGACAGCCAGGAGTGGTGGCCGGCCGACTTCGGCCACTATGGTCCTCTCTTCATCCGCATGGCCTGGCATTCCGCCGGCACCTACCGGACGGCCGATGGCCGTGGCGGCGCCGGCGCCGGACAGCAGCGTTTCGCGCCGCTCAACAGCTGGCCGGACAATGTCAATCTCGACAAGGCGCGCCGCCTGCTGTGGCCGATCAAGCAGAAATACGGCAGCAAGATTTCCTGGGCCGACCTGATGATCCTGACGGGCAACGTCGCGCTGGAATCGATGGGCTTCAAGACCTTCGGCTTCGCCGGTGGCCGCGCCGATGTCTGGGAGCCAGAGGAAGACGTCTACTGGGGCAAGGAAAACACCTGGCTCGACGACAAGCGCTATTCCGGCGACCGCGAACTCGAGAACCCGCTCGCCGCGGTCCAGATGGGCCTGATCTACGTCAATCCGGAAGGTCCGAACGCCAATCCCGATCCGTTGGCCTCCGCCCGCGACATCCGCGAGACATTCGCGCGCATGGCGATGAACGACGAGGAGACGGTGGCGCTCATCGCCGGCGGCCACACCTTCGGCAAGACGCACGGCGCCGGCGACGCGAAGCTCGTCGGTCCGGAGCCCGAAGCCGCAGGCATCGAGGAACAGGGTCTCGGCTGGAAGAGCAGCTTCGGCACGGGCAAGGGCGGCGACACGATCTCCAGCGGCCTCGAGGTCACCTGGACGACGACGCCGACCAAATGGAGCAACAACTTCTTCTGGAACCTGTTCGGCTACGACTGGGAACTGACGAAGAGCCCGGCCGGCGCGCATCAGTGGACGCCGAAGCACGGCATGGGCGCTGGCACGGTGCCGGACGCGCATGACAAGTCCAAGCGCCACGCGCCGGCGATGCTGACCTCCGATCTGGCCCTCAAGGTCGATCCGGCCTACGAGAAGATCGCGCGCCGCTTCTACGAGAATCCCGACCAGTTCGCCGACGCTTTCGCGCGTGCCTGGTTCAAGCTCACGCATCGCGACATGGGTCCGAAGGCGCGCTATCTCGGCCCCGAGGTCCCGTCCGAGGAGCTGATCTGGCAGGATCCGGTGCCGGCCGTCGACCATGTGCTGATCGACGAGAACGACGCCGCGGTCCTGAAGGACAAGATCCTCGCATCCGGCCTGTCGGTTTCCGATTTGGTCACCACGGCCTGGGCGTCCGCCTCTTCGTTCCGCGGCTCGGACAAGCGCGGTGGGGCGAACGGCGCGCGCATCCGGCTTGCGCCGCAGAAGGACTGGGCGGTGAACGAGCCGGCCCAGCTCGGTGGCGTGCTTCAGAAGCTCGAAGCCATCCAGGCGGAGTTCAATTCGGCGCAGACCGGCGGCAAGAAGGTGTCGCTCGCCGACCTGATCGTGCTGGGCGGCAATGCCGGCGTCGAGCAGGCCGCGAAGAACGCCGGCCAGGCTCTGCAGGTTCCGTTCGCGCCGGGCCGCACCGACGCATCGCAGGAGCAGACGGATGTCGAGTCCTTCGAGATCATGGAGCCGATCGCCGACGGGTTCCGCAACTACCTGAAGGGGCGCTACAGCGTCACGCCGGAAGAGATGCTCGTCGACAAGGCGCAACTGCTCGGCCTGACCGCGCCGGAGATGTCGGTCCTGGTCGGCGGCCTGCGTGTTCTGGGCGCCAATGCCGGAAAGTCCGCGCATGGCGTCTTCACCAGCCAGCCGGGGGCGCTGACCAACGACTTCTTCGTGAACCTTCTCGACATGGCGACCGTGTGGAAGCCCGCGGCAGGCGCCGAGGGCGTGTTCGAGGGGCGCGACCGCAAGACCGGCGAACTGAAATGGACCGGCACGCGCGTCGATCTGGTCTTCGGGTCGCATTCGCAGTTGCGGGCGGTCGCGGAGGTCTATGCCACGTCGGATGCCAAGGCGAAGTTCGCGAATGATTTCGTCGCGGCCTGGACCAAGGTGATGAACGCGGATCGCTTCGACCTCGTGTGATCATCGTCGACCGGGCATTGCCGGCCTCTGGAGCCCAGCGCCGGCCGTATTCGACGACACAGCCGGATCGACCGTCATGAAATCGGGCGCGGAGCGATCCGCGCCCGATTGACTCTCCGGCAATCCCACGGACACAGGCGGCGCCATCCGAACGGTGGCGCGGCGGCTGTGCCTGTCCTATGGTGACGGACAGGTCGCCGCGGCGATTGACCCCGCTTGCAGCATGCAACATACTCGGTAGTATGTTTCCGGAAAGGGAGGAGTTCCGGCATGAGATTCATGCGTGCCAACGGCGTCGTGCTGCACTATGAGGACGCCGGCGGGTCCAAGCCGGCGCTGATCTTCTCGAATTCGCTCGGCACCGACTTCCGCATCTGGGATGGCGTGGCGGCGGGTCTTTCCGGCAGCTATCGCATCATCCGCTACGACAAGCGCGGCCACGGGCTTTCGGAAGCCACGCCGCCGCCCTATGCGATGACCGACCACGTCGCGGACCTCGCGGCTTTGCTCGACGCGCTCGGCGTGCAATCGGCAGCCGTCGTCGGATTGTCGGTGGGTGGCCTGATCGCGCAGGGCCTTGCGGCCATGCGTCCGGATCTGGTGCGCGCCCTGGTGCTCTGCGACACGGCGCACAAGATCGGCACCGACGAAATGTGGAATGGCCGTATCGCGGCCGTTACGACGGAGGGCATCGCGTCGATCTCCGACGCCGTGATGCAGCGCTGGTTCACGCCGGCCTACCGCGCGCCGGACAATGCCGACTTCGCCGGTTACACCACCATGCTGACGCAGACATCCGTCGATGGCTATTCCGGTACCTGCGCGGCGCTCCGCGATGCCGACCTCACCGAATCCACCCGCGCACTGAAGCTACCGGCGATCTGCATCGTCGGCGACCAGGACGGCTCGACGCCGCCCGACCTCGTGCGCAGCCTTTCCGAACTCATCCGGGGCGCGCAGTTCCGCATCATCCCGGACGCCGGCCACCTGCCCTGCATCGAGCAGCCGCGGGCGGTCATCGATCTCATCGCGGCATTCCTCAAGGAAACCCGCTATTCCTGAAGCGATTTCGCATGTCGATGGCATGCCCCCGGAGTATCTGAATGACGCAATCCGTGACCGTAACCCGCAATGGCGGCGTCGCCATCGTGACTCTGGACAATCCGCCGGTCAACGCGATGAGCTTCCACGTCCGCGAACCGCTGCAGAAGGCGCTTCTCAAGCTGCGCGATGACGATTCGGTTGAGGCGCTGGTGCTGACCTGCGCCGGCCGCACCTTCGTCGCCGGCGCCGACATCACCGAGTTCGGCAAGCCGGTGCAGCGCCCGCATCTGCCCGATCTGATCGAAACTCTGGAGACCTTCGAGAAACCGACGGTTGCGGCGATCCACGGAACCGCGCTCGGCGGCGGGCTGGAGCTTGCGATGGGCTGCCACTTCCGCGTCGCCGACAGAGGCGCGAAGTTCGGCCTGCCAGAGGTCAAGCTCGGCCTTCTGCCCGGCGCAGGCGGCACGCAACGCCTGCCGCGACTGGTCGGCCCGTCCAAAGCCCTGAAAATGATCGTCTCGGGTAACCCGATTAGCGCCGCCGAGGCGCATAAAGACGGGCTTGTCGACGCCGTGTTCGACTCGGACCTGCTGGCCAACGCCATCGACTTCGCGCATGACCTTGCCGCGCGCGGCACAATCCTCGCCCCGGTCAGCGTGCGCGACGAGAAACTCGCGGCGGCGCGCGCCGATCTGGCGGGCTTCGATGCCGAGATTGCCGAGGCGCTGAAGAAGTCGCGCGGGCTCGACGCGCCGGCGACCTGCGCGCGCTCCGTGCGCAACGCGCTGACCATGGGCTTCGGCGAGGCGCTCGCGACCGAGCGCAATTACTTCTTCGAACTCGTCCTCGGCGACCAGTCGCGCGCGCAGCGCCATCTCTTCTTTGCCGAGCGCGAGGCGGCCAAGGTGCCGGGCGTCGGCAAGGGCGACCGGCCGCGCAAGATCGCGCGCGTCGGCGTCATCGGCGCCGGCACCATGGGCGGCGGCATTTCCATGTCCTTCGTCAATGGAGGCATTCCGGTCACGCTGCTCGAAATGACCGATGAGGCACTGCAGCGCGGCCTTGGCGTCATCGCGAAGAACTACGCCATCTCGGTATCGCGCGGCTCGCTGACGGAAGAGGCCAAGACGAAGCGCCTCGCCATGTTCACCGGCACGACCGACTATGCGGACCTCGCCGACTGCGACCTGATCATCGAGGCCGTGTTCGAGGAGATGGCGGTCAAGAAGGAGGTCTTCGGCAAGCTCGATGCGGTGGCGAAACCCGGCGCCATCCTCGCCTCCAACACCTCCTATCTCGACGTCAACGAGATCGCGGCCTTCACAGCGCGACCCTCCGACGTTCTCGGCATGCACTTCTTCTCGCCCGCCAATGTCATGAAGCTGCTTGAGATCGTACGCGGCGAAAAGACTGCGCCGGACGTGCTGGCAACCGCAATCGCCGTCGCCAAGACCATAGGCAAGGTGCCGGTCGTTGTCGGGGTCTGCCACGGCTTCGTCGGCAACCGCATGCTCGGGGCGCGCGGCGCCGAGGCGGAGGACCTGCTGCTCGAAGGCGCCACGCCGGCCCAGGTCGACAAGGTATTCACCGATTTTGGCTGGCCGATGGGCACCTACCAGATGTGGGATCTTGCCGGCCTCGATATCGGCTGGCGCACCCGCAAGTCGCTTGGCAAGACCGCCGCGATCGGCGACGCGCTGTGCGAGCAGGGCCGCTTCGGCCAGAAAACCGGCAAGGGTTTCTACCTCTATCCGGACGGCCGCACGCCCGTCACCGATCCGGAGGTCGAGGCGTTGATCGAGGCCAAGGCGCGGGAGAAGGGCGTCAACCGCCGCACGATCTCGACCGACGAGATCATGGAGCGCACCATGTACCCCATGATCAACGAGGGCGCGCGCATCCTCGAGGAAGGCATCGCGGCGCGCTCCTCCGACATCGATACGGTGTGGGCGAATGGCTACGGCTTCCCGGTCGGCCAAGGCGGACCGATGTTCTGGGCTGAACTCGTCGGCCTGCCGAAGATCGTCGAACGGCTGGAATACTGGCACGGCAGGACCGGCAAGGAGGTCTACAATCCATCCACACTGCTGCGCCAGTTGGCCGAAAACGGCGCCGGCTTCTCATCGACCGCGAAGGGCAAGGCGGCCTAAGCATGGTAGCCCGGGACATGCCCTGGCAAGCGCATTATCCGCCCGGACTTCGGGCGGATGTGGCGTTGCCGGCATTTCCGATCCACGACATCGTCGACCGCGCGGCCGAGAAATGGGGCGAGAAGAGCGCCATCGAGTTTCGTGGGCGAACGATCTCCTATGCCGTATTGCGCGACCAGATCGCCGCGGCGGCGGAGCGCTTTGCGGAGCGCGGGGTCAAATCCGGAGACCGCGTCGCGCTGCTGCTGCCGAACACGCCATGGCATCCGATCGCCTTCTTCGGCGCGCTCAAGGCCGGCGCGGTCGTCGTTCATCTTTCGCCGCTCGACGCGCCGCGCGTGCTCCGCCACAAGATCGCGGATTCCGGCGCAAGCCTACTGGTGACCACCAATTTCGACGGCCTGGCCACCCTGGCGGCCGGGCTGGTGGCCGACGGCACGGTCGGCGGCATGCTCGTGGGCGACGATGCCCTCTGGAGCGACAGCGTCGACACGGGGGCGCTGCCGCAGGGCAGCGGCATCCAGCCCTTCGACCTGCGTTCAGCGCCACGAGCGGCGGCGTCCGCTCATATCCCCGACCTCGACGATCTTGCCTTGCTGCAGTACACAGGCGGCACCACGGGCATGCCCAAGGCGGCGCAACTGACGCACCGCAACCTTTCCTCCGCCGTGTCGTCCTACGATCTCTGGTACACCGGCAACGGCCTGTCGCGGCCGGGGGAGGATCGCGTCCTCCTTTTCCTGCCGCTGTTCCATATCTACGGCCTGACGACGGTCCTCTTGCGCGGCCTGCGCAACGGGCACACCATCCTGCTGCGCAGCCGCTTCGACCCGCTTGCGGCGCTCGACGACATCGAGGCGGGCGCGACGTCGCTCCCCGGCGTGCCGACGATGTGGATCGCGCTCGCACAGACGCCGGGCTTTGAGACGCGCGACCTGTCCAGCCTCCGGCTCGCAGCGTCCGGCGGCGCGCCGATGCCGGTCGAGGTGGCAAGACGCGTCGCCGCGAAAACCGGTCTCGAGGTGCTCGGCGGCTGGGGCATGAGCGAGACGGCCCCGGCCGGCACCAACCGCCCGGCCGGATACCCGGACAAGGCGGCGTCAATCGGCATTCCCTTGCCCGGCGTGGATCTTCGCATTGTCGCCCTCGACGACCCCTGCCGGGCGCTGCCGACCGGTAAGACCGGCGAACTCGCGGTTCGCGGCCCGAATGTCACCACCGGCTACCACAACCGGCCGGACGAAAACGCCGCCTGCTTCGCGGATGGCTGGTTCCTCACCGGCGACATCGGCCACATGGACCAGGACGGCTTCTTCTTCATCGTCGACCGCAAGAAGGACATGATCATTTCCGGCGGCTTCAACGTCTATCCACAGATGATCGAGCAGGCGATCTACGAGCACGCGGATGTCGAGGAGGTGCTGGTGATCGGCATTCCGGACGCCTATCGCGGCGAGTCGGCCAAGGCCTTCGTGAAGCTGCGCGCCGGCGCCGCTCCGCTCACGCTCGACGGTCTGCGCGCATTCCTGGAAGGACGCGTCGGTCGGCACGAAATGCCGGTCGCGCTCGAAATCCGCGCCGCCCTGCCGCGCACGCCGGTCGGTAAACTGTCGAAATTCGAACTCAAACAGGACGAGCGCGCGCGCAGCGCCGCCGTCGCATCCCAAGGAGCATGAACATGGCCGACGTCGTCATCGTATCCACCGCCCGCACCCCGATCGGCAAGGCCTATCGCGGCGCCTTCAACGACACGACCGGCGCGACGCTCGGCGGCCACGCCATCGAACACGCGCTGAAACGCTCTGGCTTGGACGGCGGGGAGATCGAGGACGTCATCATGGGCAGCGCCATGCCGGAGGGTACCGACGGCTTCAACGTCGCGCGCCGCGCGCTGCTCACCGCCGGGCTTCCGGTGACGGTCGCCGGTACCACCATCGACCGGCAGTGTTCGTCGGGCTTGCAGTCGATGTCGCTGCTCGCCAACGCCATCCGCAACGACGGCGTCATGGCCGGCATCGCCGGCGGGCTCGAATCCATCAGCCTCGTGCAGAACGAGCACATGAACCGCTACCGCCTCGCCGACGAAAAGCTCATGGCGATCAAGCCGGAAGCCTACATGAACATGATCGACACCGCCGAGGTGGTCGCCAAGCGCTACGGAATCAGCCGCGAGAGGCAGGACGAATATGCGCTGGAATCGCAGCGCCGCACGGCTGCCGCCCGCGAAGCCGGGCGCTTCGCCGACGAGATTGCGCCGATGAAGACAAAGATGGCGGTGGTCGACAAGGAAACCAAGGCGATCAGCTACCGCGATATCGAGGTCGCGCATGACGAGGGTCCGCGCGCCGACACGACGGCCGATGGCCTCGCCTCGCTGAAGCCGGTGAAGGGCGAGGGCTATGTGATCACCGCCGGCAATGCGAGCCAGCTCTCCGACGGCGCGTCCGCCGCCGTGATGATGAACGGCAAGGAGGCCGAGAAGCGCGGGCTTGCCCCGCTCGGCATCTTCCGAGGCTTCAACGTCGCCGGCTGCGAACCGGACGAGATGGGCATCGGCCCGGTCTTCGCCATTCCGCGCCTGCTCGCGCGCCACGGCCTCAAGATCGACGATATCGGCCTGTGGGAGCTGAACGAAGCGTTCGCCGTGCAGGTGCTCTACTGCCGCGACAAGCTCGGCATCGATCCCGCGAAGCTGAATGTCGACGGCGGCGCGATCTCGGTCGGTCACCCTTACGGCATGAGCGGCTCGCGCCTCGCCGGCCACGCACTCATCGAAGGCAAGCGCCGCGGCGTGCGCTACGCGGTCGTCACCATGTGCGTCGGCGGCGGCATGGGCGCCGCGGGACTGCTTGAGATCAATTGAGGACGGCGTGCTTCTCCCCGTGAACGGGGAGAAGGAAAAGGAGGAGACGATCATGGACCTGCGCTTCACGCCTGAGGAAACCGCCTTCCGCAACGAGGTGCGAGCCTTCTTCCAGGACAATCTTGATCCCGCCATCCGCCAAAAGCTGATCGACGGCGAGCACATGGACAAGGCCGACCTCGTCGCCTGGTCGCGCGTTCTCAATGCGCATGGCTGGGCAGTGCCGCATTGGCCGGTCGAATATGGCGGCACCGGATGGGACCCGATGCGGCAGTACATCTTCCTTGAGGAGCTGCAGAAATTCCCCGCGCCGCAGCCGCTCGCCTTCGGCGTCAACATGGTCGGGCCGGTCATCTACACCTTCGGCAACGAGGCGCAGAAGGCGAAATACCTGCCGGCGATCGCCAATCTCGACACCTGGTGGTGCCAGGGCTTCTCCGAGCCCGGCGCCGGCTCGGACCTCGCCTCGCTGAAGACGAAGGCGGTGCGCGAGGGCGACCACTACATCGTCAACGGCCAGAAGACCTGGACGACGCTGGCGCAGTATGCCGACTGGATCTTCTGCCTGGTGCGCACCAGCACCGAGGGCAAGCGCCAGGAGGGCATCTCCTTCCTGCTCATCGACATGACGACGCCCGGCATCGAGGTGCGCCCGATCGTCACGATCGACGGCGGCCGCGAGATCAACGAGGTGTTCTTCACCGACGTGAAGGTGCCGGTCGAAAATCTCGTCGGAGAGGAGAACAAGGGCTGGGACTACGCCAAGTTCCTGCTCGGCAACGAGCGCACCAACATCGCCCGCATTGGCATGTCGAAGCAGCGCATCGCGCGCATAAGGGAACTCGCGGCACTCGAGTTCTCCGGCGGCCGGCCGCTGATCGAGGACGAACGCTTCCGCGAGCGGCTGGCGGCGATCGAGATCGATCTCAAGGCGCTCGAACTGACGCAATTGCGCGTCGTGGCCGCCGACGCCAAGCGCGGCAATACCGGCAAGCCGGACCCGGCCTCGTCGATCCTCAAGATCAAGGGATCGGAGATCCAGCAGGCGATCTCGCATCTGCTGGTGGAGGTGATGGGGCCGTTCGCCCTGCCCTTCCAGGACCAGGACGATGACGGCGGCAACGAACCCTCGGACGGGCCGGACTATGCGGCGAGCGCCGCCCCGACCTACTTCAATTTCCGTAAGGTCTCGATCTATGGCGGGTCGAACGAGATTCAGAAGAACATCATCGCCAAGGCCGTGCTCGGCTTCTAGGCATTCGCGAACGACGATTGCGCCACCGCCCTTCGCCCCGGCGGCAGGCGCTGCAACGGGAGGCAACACGCATGGATTTCGATCTTTCCGATGAGCAATCGCTGCTCAAGGAGCAGCTCGACCGGCTGCTGGCGGACAAATACGGCTTCGAGAGCCGCAAGACCTACATGGCCTCGCCCGAGGGCTTTGGGGTCGAGATGTGGAACCGCTACGCGGAGATGGGGCTGATGGCGCTGCCCTTCGGCGAGGAACATGGCGGCATCGGCGGCGGGCCGGTCGACACGATGATCGTCATGGAGGCGCTCGGCGGCGCGCTCGCGCTGGAGCCGTATTTCACGACTGTCGTGCTTGGCGGCGGCTTTCTCAGGCTGGGCGGCAGCGCGGCGCAGCAAGCTGCCCTGGTGCCGGGCGTCGCCGAAGGCTCGACCAGGCTCGCCTTCGCGCACACCGAGCGCAACTCGCGCTTCGACCTCGAGCATGTCGAGACCACAGCGACGAAGGACGGCGCGGCTTGGCGTCTGTCCGGGGCGAAGAACGTCGTGCTGCACGGCGACAGCGCCGACCATGTCTTCGTCACGGCGCGGACGGCGGGCGGCCCGCGCGACGACAACGGCATCGGCGTCTTCCTCGTCGATGCGCGCGCCAAGGGCGTGACGCGGCGCGGATACCGGACCCAGGATGGCCAGCGCGCGGCGGAAATGTCGTTCGACAATGTCGCCGTTGGCCCGGAGGGCGTTTTCGGCGATCCGATGGACGGCTTGCCGCTGGTCCGGCATGTCGTCGACCAGGCCATCGCGGCGCTGTCGGCCGAGGCCGTCGGCGTCATGGCCGCCATGCATGCGCTGACCGTCGACTATCTCAAGATGCGCAAGCAGTTCGGCGTGCCGATCGGCCAGTTCCAGGTGCTGCAGCACAAGGCGGTCGACATGTATGTCGCAACCGAACAGGCGCGTTCGATCACGCTCTATGCGACCATGATGGCCGACAGCGACGACGCCGACGAGCGCGCCCGCGCCATGCATGCCGCCAAGGCCGAGGTCGGGCGCGGCGGACGCCTCGCGGGCGAGAATGCGATCCAGCTGCACGGCGGCGTCGGCATGACGATGGAATATGCGGTCGGGCACTATTTCAAGCGGCTGACGATGATCGACACGCTGTTCGGCAATGGCGATTTCCACCTGCGCAAGCTGGCGGCGAAGGGCGGCCTGTTCGGCACGGCAGCCTGAACCTCTACCGGGCGAAGCGGGCCGGCGACAGGGCGTCCACCACGCCTTCGAGGCCATGTGGGGGTGGCGCGCCGGTGATCCGCGCCGCGGCGAGCGCCGACATCGCGGGCGACGTCTGGATGCCGTAGCCGCCCTGCCCGGCCAGCCAGAAGAAGCCCTCCGCGCCGACGTCGAACCCCGCGACCGGTGTGCGATCCGGCGCGAAGGTGCGCAGGCCCGCCCAGCTGCGCTCGACCCGCGTGACCGGGAAGGTGAAGGCCTGCTCGAACCTGTCGAGACCTTCCGCCAGGATCATGTCGTCGACGAAGGCGTCGTGCGGTTCGACGGGTATCTCCTCTGCCGGCGACACATAGAGCTTTCCAGCGTCCGGCTTGGCGTACCAGCCTTCCGCCGTGTCGGCGACGAGCGGCCAGTTCCTGATATCGTAGCCGTCGGGCGCCGGCAGCACCGCCATCGAACGGCGCATCGGCACGAGGCCGAGCCGGTTGACGCCGCTCGCGGTCGCGACCGCGTCGGCCCACGCGCCGGCGGCGTTGACGAGGATCGGCGCGGTCAGCCGGCCGGCGCTGGTCTCGACCGACCAAAGATCGTTTTCGCGCCAGGCCGACAGCAGCGGCGTCTCGACCCGGATCACAGCGCCGTTCGACCTTGCCTTGCGCAGCCAGCCCTCGTGCAGCGCCGCAACGTCGATGTCCTGCGCATCGCGCTCGTATGCCGCGGCGGCGATGCGCTCGATGCGGAGCGCGGGAACCAGCGCCAGCGCCTCCGCCGGCGTCAGTTCGACGAGCCCTTCGGAGCCCGCGATCAGCGCCGCGTGCTGAACCATCCCGTGTTCGTCGGCGATGTTCAGGACGCCACGCGGCGTGAGCAGTGGGTGTTCGAACAGCGTCGGATCGCCGCGTTCGAACAATGGTGCGCTGGCGGCGTTGAGCGCGCGTATAACCGCATTGCCATAGTTGCGGATGAAGATCGCCGCCGAACGCCCGGTGGAATGATAGGCAGCGCGCGGCTCCTGCTCGAGAATGGCGACGGCAGGCCCCCGGGGGAGCGCCGCGGCGAGGCCGACGCCGGCAATCCCGGCGCCGACGATGATGATGTCGAAATGCGTGCTCATGGGACCTGCATAGCCGGACACGAGGGCCCGCACAAACGCGCTGTTGCCCTGCGTGCCACGCGATGGCATGACTGCCGCAATTCAGGCACGACGACGAGGAGCCACGCCATGGACTACCGCCAGGTCAGCGACGACTTTGCCGTCGCGGGACAGATAACCGCCGAGGACATCCAGGCGATCAAGGCAGCAGGCTTCAAGAGCGTCATCTGCAACCGGCCGGACGAGGAGCAGCCGGGCCAGCCGCCGCATGGCGGCATCCAGGCGGCGGCCGAAGCGGCGGGCCTGGCCTTTGCCTATATCCCCGTCGTCAGCGGCCAGATCACGCAGCGCAACGTCGTCGACATGGCGGACGCGCTCGACGAACTCGATGGCCCGGTGTTCGCCTATTGCCGCTCCGGCGCGCGCTCGACCAATCTCTACATGATGGCGAAGCAATCGCGCGGGTAGACGGTGACTTCCCTGCCCGTCAGTAGAGCCAGCGCACCAGGAACAGCGAGATGACCGGGAACAGCACGAGCATCGTCGTGCGCACCATGTCGCTGATGACGAAGGGCGTGACGCCGCGATAGGTGTCGACGATCGGCGTCGTCTTCGCCATCGAGTTGATGACGAAGAGGTTCATGCCGACCGGCGGCGTGATCAGCCCGACCTCGACGACGATGAGCACCAGGATGCCGAACCAGATCGCGAATTCCTCGGGGCCGAGACCATAGTCGAGTGCGCTGACGATCGGGAAGAAGATCGGGATTGTCAGCAGGATCATCGAGAGCGAATCCATGACGCAGCCGAGCACCAGATAGAGGAACAGAATGGCGACCAGCACGGTCCATGGGTTGTAGCCCTGGCCGGCGATGTAGGCCGCGGCCAGTTGCGGCATCTGCGACAGAGCCAGGAAGCCGTTGTACATCGCGGCGCCGTAGACGATGAAGAAGATCATCGCGGTCGCGCTCGCCGTCGTCAGGATCGAATCGAGCAATGTCCTGCGGGTCAGGCCGCCGTTCAGCCACGCGATGAGCCCGGTGCCGGCCGCGCCTATCGCGGCGCCCTCGGTCGGCGTGAACCAGCCGAAATAGATGCCGCCGACGACCGCGATGAACACCAGCAGCACCGGCCAGACATCGACCAGCGCGCGGAAGCGCTGACCGTACGGCATGCGCGGGCTGCTGCCGGCAGAGTCGGGAAACAGCCGGACATAGATGGAGATGGCGATCATGTAGCCGACGGCGGCCAGGATGCCGGGTACGAAGGCCGCCAGAAACAGCTTGGCGATGTTCTGTTCGGCGAGGATCGCATAGATAACGAGTACGATGGACGGTGGAATCAGGATGCCGAGCGTGCCGCCTGCGGCGAGCGTCCCGGTCGCCAACGCGCCGGAATAGCCATAGCGCTTGAGCTCCGGCAGGGCGACCTGGGCCATCGTCGCCGCGGTGGCCAGCGAAGAACCGCAGATGGCGCCAAACCCGGCGCAGGCGCCGATCGCCGCCATCGCGACGCCGCCGCGCCTGTGGCCGAGCCAGGCGTTCGCCGCCTTGAACAGCGACTGCGACATGCCGCCGAGGCCGGCGAACTGGCCCATCAGCAGGAAGAGCGGGATGATCGACAGCGAGTGGCTGGAAAAGGTGGAATAGGTCTCGGATTTCAGCTTGGCCAGGATCGGCACGGTGCTGCCGGACAGGATCCAGGTGCCGATCAGGCCGCACAGCAGCATCGCCAGGCCGATCGGCAAGCGCAGGAAGATCAGCAGCAGCAGGATGGGGAATGACCAGAGGGCGACTTCGAGCGCGGTCAATGGACGGCTCCCTGGCCGGCGTCGAGAAGCGAGCGCCCGAGCGCGACCTCGCCGACGCGCACGGCGACCATGTAGAGAGAAACGATCACGCCGACGACGGTCGCCGCGGCGCAGACGGCGAAGCCCCACCAGAGCGGCATCTGCAGGATGAAGGAAATCTCACCGTTCTCGATCTTGTCGAACATGCCGACCCAAAGCCGCCAGGCGATCAGGATCGTCACCAGCGCCATCAGGATCTCGGAGACCAGATCGATGACCCGATTCGCCGATGCCGGGAGGTAGTTCGTGAAGAGGTCGACGGTGGCATGGCCGCGATTGAGCTGGCACCAGGGCAGAAACGAGAAGACGGCGAAGGCCGTCCCCGCCTCGACCAGTTCGAAATCTCCATGCACGGGCTTCAGACCCGCCCAGATGAAGGCGCGGCCGGTGATGCTGACCACGATCATCACGGTGATCATGACAAGCACGACGCCACCGAGGATGGCAAGCCACCGCGCCAGCATGCGTATGAGAATTGTCAGGTTCACGACGCCCTCCCGCGCACGATTTTCCCATCGGCGGGGGACGCTATCTCCCACGGCCGCGAAGCGCAATGGAGGCTGCGGAATATTTGCTATACAGCATAACAATTCCAGCCGGCTCGGACGTCGCGTCTAGAGTCCAAGCCGCGCCACTTCGTCCCGCCGCAGCTTTAGGTCATAGTCGAGCAGAAACTCGTCGAGCTGCGGTGGCGGCACGGAGGTGCCGGACAGCATGGCGTGCACCTGCCCGCGATGATGGATCTGGTGCAGGAAGAGATGCGCCAGCAGGTCGCCGATGCGTTCCGGAACGATTCCGTCGGTGCGGCGGTCCGTGGCAACGCGTCGCTCGAGGTCGGCAACGGTGAGCCGGGCACAGAAGGCGATCAGCCGTTCATCCGCCGCCGTCTGCCGGCCGAACAGCAGCGCCGGGTCGGCAACGGCCTGGTAGCCGTCGAAGGCCTCGGCCCCGATGCCGCCCTCCTCCAGGAAATCCAGATAGAGATGGTCGACGGCCAGCACATGGTTCAGCGTCGCCGCGATGGACGGGAAGAACGAGACGCGCGGCGCGTCGAATTCGTCCGGCGCAAGCGCGAGCACCGCTCGGTAGACCCGGTCGTTGGACCAGCGGTTGTTCGCCGCCATGCGCCGGTAGTGGCCGATCAGGTCCATCGCCTAGACCCCGGATTCCCGCACGATGAGCGCAAACACCACGAAGCCCGCGAGGATGACCAGCAGCCGCTGGTTCATGCGCCAGCGCAGCCGCTGTGTCTCCTCGTCCTTCGCAACGCCGATGTTGAAGGCGACCGGAAACACATTGGCGAAACCGGGCAGGCCCTGCTTGGGCATCGGCCGGCCGGAGCGCGCCTCGATCGTGTAGCACATGCGGATTACCGTGATGAAAATCGCGATCATGGCAATCGCCCATGCTCCGCTGACCAGCATGAACACGGTCTGGTCCTGCAATGCCTCTCTCATTGGTCCTCCCTCCCCTCACACGGGCGGTCGCATCAGCCGGCCACGTATTTCTGCACCACCTGCTCGATCGCGCCAAAGATCGAGTGGCCGGCCTTGTCCTTCATCTCGATGCGCACCGTGTCGCCGAACCGCAGCAGCGGGGTCGTCGCCTTGCCGGTGCGGATCTTCTCCACGGTACGCAATTCGGCGAGACAGGAATAGCCGACGCCGCCCTCCTCCACCGGCTTGCCGGGTCCGTCGCCGCCACGGTTGGACACCGTGCCGGAGCCGATGATCGCCCCGGCGCCGAGCGGTCGGGTCCTGGCCGCATGGGCGATGAGCTGGCCAAAATCGAACAGCATGTCGACGCCGGCGTCGGCGCGACCGAAGGGCTTGCCGTTGAGGTCGACCGACAGCGGCAGGTGCAGCTTGCCGTCGGCCCAGGCGCCGTCCAGTTCATCCGGCGTGACGGCGACCGGCGAAAACGACGTCGATGGCTTGGCGTGGAAGAAGCCGAAACCCTTGGCGAGTTCGTCCGGCGCGAGGCGGCGCAGCGAGACGTCGTTGACCAGCATGACCAGCCGGATCGCGTCCCGCGCCTGTTCGGCCGAGGCGCCCATCGGCACGTCGTCGACGATGACGGCGATCTCGCCCTCCATGTCGGCGCCATGATCCTCATCGACCACCAGGATCGGATCGCGCGGTCCGAGGAATGCGTCCGAACCTCCCTGATACATGGTCGGTTCCTTGCTGAAGGCCGCCGGCAACTCGCTGCCCGCCGCCTTCCGCATCAGTTCGGCATGGTTCAGATAGGCCGAGCCGTCGGCCCACTGATAGGCGCGGGGCAGCGGCGCATGGGCGTCGTGCTCGTGGAATCGCATATCGGGCACGGCGCCGGTCTCGAGCGATTCGGCGAGCGTCGCCAGATGTGGCGAAATGCGCCGCCAGTCGTCGAGCGCCGCCTGCAGGGTGGGCGCCAGAAACGAGGCGTCGGTACAGCGCGTCAGGTCGCGCGAGACGACGACAAGCCTGCCGTCGCGCGTGCCGTTCTTCAACGTCGCCAGTTTCATGGAAAATTCCTCCCGTCAGGCGGGTTCGCCGCCGTTCAACTCCAGTTGCAGTCCGTCATGTCCAATCGCCAGGTCTCCTCCCCAGGTTTCTCGCACGGCGGCAATCCAGTCGGCGTCGCCGATCGCGGGATCGTCAGCCGGTATGAGATGATTGAGGACCAGCATGCCGACCTCGGCCGCGGCGGCGATGCGGCCAGCCTCGGCGGCGAAACTATGGCTGGCCAGCAGATGCTCGCGCAGCCGCGCGCCGTTGCCGGTGCGGGCGACGAGGCGCTCGACGCCCTCCAGGAGCATGGCCTCGTGGACGAGTATCGCGGCGCCGCGCGCGAAATCGGCGAGCGGCGGGAAAAAGGCGGTGTCGGCCGAGAAGACGACGCTGGTCGCGGCATGTTCGAAGCGCAGCGCGAAACAGTCGGTCACCGGCGGGTGGTCGACGCGCAGCGCCGTGACGGTCAGTCCGCCATCGTCCAGCACCGGACCCTCGGCGAACTCCTCGACGACCACGAGATCGCGGATGTCGGGCCTGCCCTCGTCGGCGATGCGGATCTCGATGTCGAACTCCATCGACTGCAGGAAACAGGTCCAGAGATGGTTGGTGCCGGGCGGACCGCAAACACGGACCTGCGTGGCGAGGCCGGCGGTCCAGGCGGTGTGCAGCAGGGGCCCGAGCTCGAGCACATGGTCGGAATGGAGATGGGTGACAAAGACGAGGTCGAGACGCTTCAGGTCGACGCCTGCATCGGTCAGTCCGCGCGTGACGCCGAGTCCGCAATCGACGACGATCAGCCGACCGCCAAGCTCGAGAAGGCTGGATGAGGGCGACGGACCGCCCGGGCGAAGGGCCGGTCCACCCTTGGAGCCAAGGATCACCAGCCGGCCGGTCAAGACGGCATGTCTCCCGGCAGGGCGCGCACGTCGCGGGCCCGTCCAAACGTAACCATCGCGCGGCGCATGGCGGGGACGGGTGTTGCGTCAGGGGGTGTCAGGTTCATTGCAGGCCGGAGTCTATGCGCCTTGGCGACGGGCGTCGAGCCTCGCGGCGCCGAATTCCCGGCCGCCTTCAAAGCGCCTCACGCAGCGAGATCGAATTCGAGCTCCGGCAGGCGGGCCAATGATGGACGCGCGAAGAGATAGCCCTGAAAGAGGCGCAGACCGGCGGATCTCAGCACCGTCAGTTCCGCCTCGGTTTCGACGCCCTCGGCGATCACCTGGATATCGAGTTGGCGGGCGAGCCCGGCGAGACTGGCGACGATCGCCTGGCGGGCGGGCGAGGTGGCGATGCCGCGGATCAGTTCCATGTCGAGCTTGATCAGATCGGGCTGGAACTTCGCGAGCAGGGCCAGACCGGCATAGCCGGCGCCGAAATCATCCAGCGCCGTCGTAAAGCCAAGCCGCCGATACGCATTGATTATGTTTTCCAGATGCGCGGTATCGCTGATGCGTTCGTCCTCGGTGAACTCGAACATCAGGCGGCGCGTATCGAATCCGGTTCGGCGCGCGGCGGCAAGCGTCGCACGGATGCAGGCCGACGGCTCGTAGACCGCGTTGGGCATGAAATTGATCGACAGCATGCAGTCGCCGTCGGCGGGGAAGAGCGTGCTCGCGAGGTCGATCGCCTTGACCCTGCAGGCCTGGTCGAATGCGTAGCGGTTGGTGCCATCGACCAGGGCGAGAATCTCACCCGCCGGCTGGCCCTGCATGCCGCGCACCAGTGCTTCGTAACCCCAGACCCTGCCGGCGACGACGTCGACGATCGGCTGGAAGGCCATCGTGAAGTCGAAGCCGACGTCCTGCCCGTCGCGACACCCCTGGCACATCGTCTTGCCCGTCATGCGTGCATCTCCATTGAGCGAAGGCAGACTGCACCGGGATACCTTAACGGAACACTTTCTCCCGCAGGTTGGTCGCCTGATTGTCGGACGACGGCTGCGTGACGTCGGAAATCCGCCGGCAGCGGGCGGTTCGCCGCAGGCAGGTTTGTCTTGACACGCATCTCGATTAGGTCAAATTGACCGGTCAAAATGACCTGTATTGGAGGTTCTCGACATGTCTGCACCCGTCAGAACCATTGCCGCCACCGAAGCCAAGTCGCGATTCTCCGAATTGATCGGCGACGTCGAGCGCGGCGCCGTCATCGACGTGACGCGGCACGGCAAGGTGATCGCGCGCCTGGGGCCGCCCGTGGCAGACGAGGACCAGCGCCGCGCCCGCATGCAAGCCGCCGCGGAGGCGATCCGGGAACTCAAGCGGTCGGGTCGCAAGACCGGGATCACGATCGAGGACATACTTTCGGCCCGCGACGAGGGTC
>JAUYMV010000059.1 GCA_030698645.1 Mesorhizobium sp. | reverse complement strand
CCCCAGCCGAACGTGTCGTCGGCGCGGTTGCGCTCGATGACGGTGACGTCATGCGCCGGATCGCGCAATTTCATGGAGATCGCGAAATAGAGGCCGGCGGGACCACCGCCGAGAACCGCGACGTGCATGCCGGCTTCTCTCCTCTGTTCGATGACAAGGTTGCACCGGCGGGAATTTATTTCAAGCATGAAATTTCAAGCTTCAAATTATTTCCGACACGTGCATGTTTCGGCGTAGCCGCGCTTTACCGCGCCGTCCTTCCGCGCCACAAAGGCTGGCCGAACCGGGGAGCGCATCATGATCCTGCACCGCATTGCCAACTGGGACTAAGCCTATGCCAACGGCCCGAACATTGCCGGCGGCGAACGGTGGCCGGCGGCCTGGGTCGAGCCCGCGCGGCTGTTTCGCGAGACGATCGCCGCGTCGGGCAGGGCCAGGCTCGACCTGGTCTACGGTCCCGCGCCGCGTAACCGTCTCGACCTGTTCCTGCCGGAGGGCGAACCGAAGGGGCTCGTCGTCTACATCCACGGCGGCTTCTGGCTCAGGCTCGAGAAGGATTTCTGGTCGCATCTGGCGGGCGGTCCGCTGGCGCATGGCTATGCCGTGGCGATGCCCTCCTACACGCTCTGCCCGGCCATCCGCATCGCCGGCATCACGCGGGAGGTGGGCGCCGCGATCGAGATGGCGGCCGGGATGATCGCCGGGCCGCTCTTTCTGACCGGGCACTCGGCCGGCGGGCATCTGGCGACGCGGATGATCTCGGCGACCTCGCCGCTGCCAGCCGCCATCCGCGCGCGCATCCGCCACACCGTCTCGATCTCCGGCGTGCACGACCTGCGCCCGATGATGCGCACCGCGATGAACGCGACGCTGAAACTCGACGAGGCGGAAGCGGCGGCCGAAAGCCCGGCGCTGCTGCGGCCGATGGAGGGCGCGCGGCTGACCTGCTGGGTTGGCGCGGCCGAGCGCTCCGAATTCATCCGCCAGAACGCCCTGCTCGCCAATGTCTGGACCGGCCTCGGCGCCGAGACCGCGGCCGTCGAGGAACCCGACCGGCACCATTTCAACATCATCGACGGATTGAGCGACCCGGCGCACCCGCTGACGCGGGCGCTTCTGCTGGGGTGAGGGGATCGACGCGGAAAACGGCGGATCGAATGGTGGGCCCGGAGGGACTCGAACCCCCAACCAAGCGGTTATGAGCCGCCGGCTCTAACCATTGAGCTACAGGCCCCACCGCGGCTGGATTAGTGAGTTTTGCGCCGCCGCACAAGCGCGCGGGGGGGTCATCGCCGATTTGCCGTGGAGACGGGCACCCTGATCTGTCACTTGTGGCACGAGCGCACTCCGTGCCGGACACCCGCTGCGGGACGAGTGGCAGCTCTTCGTAGCGACGGGAGATGCCGGCCGCCGCAGATTTGCCGCACAATACACGCTAGAGATCACGCAGACGGGACATGCCCAAGGAGAATCTCATGTCGACACCTATCCCCGCCGCATTCGCGGCTCTTGCCATGTCCCTAAGCGCCCTGCCGGCGCTGGCCGCCGAGGCCACGCCCGCGCCGCGCATCATCGTCACCGGCGAAGGCGAGGCGGCGGTGGCGCCCGACATGGCCGTGCTGACGCTGTCGGTGCAGCGCGACGCGGCGACGGCGCGCGAGGCGCTCGACGCCAACAACGACGCGATGGCGGCGGTGATCGCGGCGATGAAGAGCGAGACGATCGCCGAGCGCGACCTGCAGACGTCGAATTTCCAGATCAACCCGCTCTACGTCTATCCGAAGCCCGACGCGCCCGACCAGACGCCGAAGATCACCGGCTACCAGGTGGTCAACACGCTGTCGGTGCGGCTGCGCGACATTTCCAAGATTGGCGCGGTGCTCGACAAGTCGGTGACGCTCGGCGTCAACCAGGGCGGCGGCATCGCGTTCACCAACGACGATCCGGCGGCGACGCTGACCGAAGCGCGCAAGCGCGCGGTGGCGGATGCGATGGCCAAGGCCAAGACGCTGGCGGACGCCGCCGGCGTCGGACTCGGCAAGGTGATCGAGATCTCCGAGCAGTCGATGCAGCCGCAGCCGATGCCGTTCGCCATGAAGGCGCGCGACGCGATGGCGGAAAGCGTGCCGGTGCAGGCCGGCGAAAACAGCTACCGCGTGCAGGTCAACGTGACGTTCGAGATCGGCCAGTAGTCTTCGGAGACAGAAGCGGCCATGCCCGTCGGGGCGTGGCCGGCGGCGCGCAACCTTATCTGTCGGGCCGCGATCCGCGTCCCTTCCGCGCCATGCTTTTGCCATGGCGGTCCAACCGCCGGGACGGGCGAGGGGTAGCGCCAACCGCGGTTAGATCGACGCGTTTCCCGGATACTGCATGCTTACGGCGCTGTCAGGCGAGGCGCCTGCCGGATGCGTCGATGACCCGCTCGCCATCTTCCTTGGCGAACGCGCCGTTTTGCGGCGCCGGCAGGATCTCGAGCACGACCTCCGACGGGCGGCAGAGGCGGACGCCGAGCGGCGTCACCACGAAAGGCCGGTTGATCAGGATCGGATGCTCCTGCATCCGGTCGAGAAGCTGTTCGTCCACCAGCGCGGGATCGCCGAGGCCGAGCGCGGCGAACGGGGTGTCCTTCTCGCGCAGCGCCTGGCGGACGGTGAGGCCGGCCCTGGAAATCAGCACGACCAGTTCGGCGCGGCCCGGCGGATGCTTCAGATAGTCGACGATCGTCGGCTCGATGCCGGCATTGCGGATCATCGCCAGCGTGTTGCGCGACGTGCCACAGGCCGGGTTGTGGTAAATCGTGACGGTCACGCCGCCCTGCTCTCGGCCTCGACGGTCCGCGCGACGGCCGCGCCGCGCTCGTACCAGCCCTTGCTGCGGTTGACGATCCAGACGACCGACAGCATGACCGGCACCTCGACCAGCACGCCGACGACGGTGGCAAGGGCCGCGCCCGAGGTGAATCCGAACAGGCTGATCGCCGCGGCGACGGCGAGTTCGAAGAAGTTGGACGCGCCGATGAGCGCCGAGGGACCCGCGACGCAATGCTGCTCGCCAGACATCCGGTTCAGGAGATAGGCGAGGCCCGAGTTGAAGTAGACCTGGATGAGGATCGGCACTGCGAGCAGCGCTATGATCATCGGCTGCGCGATGATCTGCTCGCCCTGGAAGCCGAACAGGAGCACCAGCGTCGCCAGCAGGGCGACGAGCGAGAGCGGCTGAAGCCTGGCCAGCAGCCGGTCGAGCGCCGCCGTGCCGCCATTGGCGATCAGACGCCGACGCAGGAACTGCGCGATGACGACCGGTATCAGGATATAGAGGGCGACCGACAGGAACAGCGTGTCCCACGGCACGGTGATCGCCGACAGGCCGAGGAGCAGGCCGACGATCGGCGCGAAGGCGACGATCATGATGGCGTCGTTCAGCGCCACCTGCGACAGCGTGAAGTGCGGTTCGCCCCGGGTCAGGTTGGACCAGACGAAGACCATCGCGGTGCAGGGCGCGGCGGCGAGGATGATGAGGCCGGCGATGTAGGAGTCGATCTGCGCCTCGGGTAGCCAGGGGCGGAACATATAGCCGATGAACAGCCAGCCGAGCAGCGCCATGGAGAACGGCTTGACGGCCCAGTTGATGAACAGCGTGACGCCGATGCCGCGCCAGTAGCGCCCGACGGTTGCGAGCGCGGCGAAATCGATCTTCAGCAGCATCGGGATGATCATCAGCCAGATCAGCACGGCGACCGGGATGTTGACCTTGGCGATCTCGGCGGCGCCGATGGCCTGGAAGACGCCCGGCATGATGTGGCCGAGCGCGATGCCTGCGACGATGCAGAGGGCCACCCAGACGGTCAGGTAGCGTTCGAACAACGACATCGGTCAGGCCACGTCCGTCGTCTTCACCGTGGTGCCGGGCATCGCCCCGATGCCCTGAAGCTGACGCTCGATGGACAGCTTGTCGAGCGAGGCCATCGGCAGGTTGAGGAAGGCGGTGATGCGGTTCTTCATGTAGCGCGCGGCCTGGGAGAAGGCGCGTTCCTTCTCCATGTCGGTGCCCTCGACGGCGGCGGGATCCTCGATGCCCCAATGCGCTGTCATCGGCTGGCCCGGCCAGACGGGGCAGGCTTCGCCGGCCGCGCTGTCGCAGACGGTGAAGACGAAATCCATGACCGGCGCG
>JAUYMV010000054.1 GCA_030698645.1 Mesorhizobium sp. | reverse complement strand
TGGTATGGCAAGGCGCTTGGCAACCGCTTCGTGGTCGAGGCATTCCAGACCAGCCTGATCGTCGCGCTAAGTTCCGCTGTGCTTGCGACGGTGTTCGGCACGATGGCGGCGTTGGCTCTGCAATCGGTCAAGGGACGGCTGCGCATGACGTTCGATGCGATGATCTATATCGCGGTGATGGTGCCGGGAATTGTCATCGGTATTGCCACGTTGATTGCCCTGGTGACAGTGTTTAACTGGCTGAACCCCATTCTGGCCGCGTTGTGGCCGCTAGCTGATGCCGCCCCGCAGCTATCCCTTGGCTATGGATCGCTGATCGCCGCCCATGGGCTGTTCTCAATGGCGCTGGTGATCATCATCGTCCGCGCCCGGATTTCGGGCATGGACCGCAGCCTGATCGAGGCGTCTGCCGACCTTGGCGCAACGCCGTGGGGCACCTTCAGGCAAGTCACTCTGCCACAGATACTTCCGGGCATCCTTGCGGGCTTCCTGCTGGCATTCACCTTCAGCTTTGACGACTTCATCATAGCCTTCTTCGTTGCCGGATCGCATACCACGCTTCCGATATATCTGTTCTCGTCGATCCGCCGCGGTCTGACGCCGGAGGTCAACGCCATTGGCAGCATGGTGCTGGCGGTTTCGCTGATCTTGCTGGTCACCGCGCAGTCCTTCCTGCAACGCCGCCGCAGAACCTGACCGGAGCCGACCATGCTGCTTTCCAATCGCGTGGCGTTTGTGACCGGGGCCGGGTCGGGGATTGGACGTGCTGGAGCCTTGGCAATGTCGGCCGAGGGTGCGTTTGTGGTGGTCACCGATCTGGACGGGCAGGCGGCCCGGGCAGTGGTCGATGAAATCAAAGCTGCGGGTCGGCAGGCTGCGGCTTTGGCGCTGAACGTCACGGAAGATGAGGCACTTCGAACTGCGATTGCCGAAACGGCGGCACGGTATGGGCGGCTGGATGTGTTGCATTCACACGCCGGCATTCAAATCCCCGGCACGCTGGAGCAGGTGACACCGGCGCAAATGGATGCATCCTGGTCCCTGAACGTGCGCTCGCATTTCGTGGCGGCGCAGGCGGTGATGGCCGTGATGAAGCCACAGGGCAAGGGATCCATCATCCTGACCGCCTCGAATTCCGGCGTGCAGTATGACCGTGAGATGATCGCCTATTGCACCACCAAACACGCCGTCATCGCCATGGCCAAGCAGATCGCCGTGGACTACGCACGGTTCGGTGTGCGCTGCAATGCGCTTTGCCCTGGCTTTGTCGATACTCCCTTTAACGCCGGGTTCGAGGCGCAGATGGCCGGCCGTGCCGGGCTAGAGGCCTATGTTGCCAGTTCAATCCCCATGCAACGCTTTGGCACAGCGGAAGAAATCGCTCGCAGCATCGTCTATTTGGCCTCGGATCAATCTTCATTCATGACCGGGCATGCGCTGGTGGTTGATGGCGCGGAATGCTTGTAGCAATCGTCTTTGCTAGTCTAGCCTTTCAGGCCTTGGCTGCCGCTGAGCAGATAGCTGTTGTTCGGCTGCCGCCCACATTCCGAAAGGCGCAGGAGATAGCCTGAAGAGGCGTCAAATGCCAGCGAGACGGACCGCAGTCGGCTAGTAAGCCTCGGAATAGACGAAGCTTTTCCGAGCGCGCCATGTGGTCGTGCGTTCTGCAAATCCGCTGGTGGAGCTGAGGAGGATCGAACTCCTGACCTCGTCATTGCGAACGACGCGCTCTCCCAGCTGAGCTACAGCCCCGTTCCAGCGGATGGCCGGCATTTATGTGCCCCGCCGCTTCCCTGTCAAGGGACGTTCGTGGCGCGGAGGCAGGCGTGGTCTGAGGCGTGGCTGGCGGTCCGAGGGTAGCGTCTCGCGGCACGGGCGGTCATGATCGATGCAGCCCGACCGAAGGCGGAATGCGCGGCGGCCTGCGCGGCAATGCGGGATGCGGCCCGACCGGGAGGCGGATGGGGTGGCGGGCCGGGGTAGCGAAGGCAAACGCGGCCGGTTCGGATCGGCGGGTCGACGTTGGCGATGGCATTTCGCCGGGGTCTTGCCGCTCGGCGACGCAATGGCTACATGTCCGGCTGGTTCCGGAGGCCGCAGATGAACGCACTCATTCTCACCATCTACTACGCGCTCGACATCTACAAATGGTTCGTCATCGCGATGGTGATCTTCTCCTGGCTATTCGCCTTCAACGTCATCAACACGCGCAACCAGTTCGTCGCCATGGTCGGCGACTTCCTGATGCGCGTGACGGAACCCGTGCTGCGGCCGATCCGCCGCTTCATGCCAGATCTCGGCGGCATCGACATCTCGCCGATCATCCTGTTCCTGATCATCTTCTTCCTGCAGCAGCTGCTGATCTCGAATTTCCCGATGGCGTTCATCCGCTAGGCAGCCGGCGCCGCGACACGGCCGGCGTCCGGCTGCGGCCGGACTGCCGCAGGATGCCCGTCCGCGCGATCAGTCGTTCTGGCGGAAGTTGCGCACGCGGTCGAAGAGCACCGCGACCAGGATCGCGCCGCCGATGAAGCAGCCCTGCCAGAAGGCGTTGATGCCGAGCAGGCCGAGGCTGTTGCGGATGATCTCGATGAGCGCGGCGCCGATCAGCGCGCCGATGGCCGTGCCCACGCCGCCGACCAGATTGGCGCCGCCGATGACAGATGCCGCGATCACCTGGAGCTCCATTCCCGACCCGATATTCGTCGTCACGGCGCCGAGCCAGCCGGTCTGGATGATGCCGGCGATGCCGGCCGACAGCGCCGAGATCATGTAGACGGCGACCTTGATCGGCTTGACCGGCACACCAGTCAGCGTGGCCGCATGCTCGTTTCCGCCGATCGCGAAGATGTGCCGGCCGAAGCGCGTCCAGCGCAGCATGAAGCCGGTCAGGAGGGCCAGCACGATCATGTAGAGGACCGGGTTGGCGATGCCGAACAGCCAGGCGCCGCCGCCGAGCGCGAGCAGCTTGTCGTGGTCGGGGCCGAACTGGAAGACGACCGTGTTGTTCGACGCCACCATGGCGAGACTTCGGGCGATCGACAGCATGCCGAGCGTGACGACGAAGGGCGGCATGCCGACATAGGCGATGAGCACGCCGTTGAACGCGCCGACGATCAGCGCGGTGCCGATGGCGGCCGCGATGCCGATCTCGATGCCGTAGCCGGCATGCATGGTGACGGCGAGCACCATCGAGCACAAACACAGCACCGAGCCGACGGAGAGGTCGATGCCGCCGGAGATGATGACGACCGTCATGCCGAGCGCCACGATGGCGACGAAGGTGACGTTGCGGGTAATGTTGTAGAGATTCCTGCTCGTCGCGAAGGCATCGGTCGCAAGCGTCAGGAACAGGCAGGCGAGCAGTACCGCGATCAGTACCCAGAAGGTCTGGCTGGACAGGACCGTGGAGATCCAGCTGCGCTCCTTGCGCTCGATCGTCTGCTCGAGGGTGACGGCCATGCTTCTCGGTTCCTTGGCTAGGGTGCTAGACCTGTTCGATTGCGCCGGTGATGAGGCCGGTGACTTCCTCGGGCGAACTCGCGGCAATCTTCTTGTCGGCGACTTTCCTGCCCCGCCGCATGACGATGACGCGGTCGGCGACGTCGAACACGTCCGGCATGCGGTGGCTGATCAGCACGACGGTGATGCCCTGGTCGCGCAGCCGGCGGATGAGATTCAGCACCTCGGCGACCTGGCGCACCGAGATCGCCGCCGTCGGCTCGTCCATCAGCACGATCTTGGCGTCGGAAAGCCTGGTGCGGGCGATCGCCACCGCCTGGCGCTGGCCGCCCGACATCTTCTTGACGAGGTCGCGCGGGCGGGTCTCGGATTTCAGTTCGGCGAAGATCTGCCCGGCCCGTTTGTACATGCTGGCATAGTCGAGGATGCGGAACGGACCCAGTCCGCGCCTGAGTTCGCGGCCGAGGAAGACATTGGCCGCCGCGGTCAGGTTGTCGCATAGAGCCAGGTCCTGATGGACGATCTCGATGCCGTGCTGGCGCGCCTCGACGGGTCGATGCATGATGAGTTCGCGGCCCTCCATGTACATTGCGCCGTGGCTCGGCCGGAAATTGCCGGCAATCATCTTGACCAGCGTCGACTTGCCGGCGCCGTTGTCGCCCATCAGGCCGACGACCTCTCCGGCTTCGAGCGAGAAGGACACCTCGCTGACCGCCTGGATGGCGCCGAAATGCTTGGAAACATTTACGAGTTCAAGAACCGACACCGCTTGGCTGCCCCCCGTGTTGCGCCGCGAGCGCTGCCGTTCGGCGCTGGAAGCGGGCGTTGTCGCGTTCTGTCGCGCTTCCGAGTTCTCCTCCCCGGGACGTCGACGAAGCGCATTATGCAAACCGCCGTCCGGGCGTCAATCAAATATCAGACAAATGAATTCGGGGCGACCGGAGCGGGCCGTATTGTAGGACAAATAGGTTGACGGGCGCGCTTGGCCGATATTAGTTTGCGCCGGGAGGAATGGAATGCTGATCCTCGTGACAGGCGCCAGCGGCAAGGTCGGACGCGTTTTCATCGCGCGTCTGCTCGACGATCCGCGCTTCGGCCAGGCGCGCATCCGCGCACTTTGCCACAACCGCACCGTCGAGCAGGGCGACCGGGTCGAGATCGCCCGCGGCTCGATCTCCGACCGCGCGGCAGTGGCATCGGCGCTCGACGGCGTGAGCCACGTCGTGCATCTGGCGACCTGCAAGGAGACGCCGGAAGACGTCATGGACGTGACGGTGAAGGGACTGTTCTGGATGCTCGAGGAATTCCGGACGAGTCCGTCGGCGCGCCAGTTCATCCTGGTCGGCGGCGACGCCGCGGTCGGACATTTCTTCCACCGCCATGACGGCCCGATCACCGAGGCGACGCCCCATATGGCCTATCCCGGCAGCTACGCGCTGTCGAAGGTGCTGGAGGAGGTCATGCTGACGCAGTTCGGCATCCAGTACGGCACCAATGGCTGTTGCCTGCGCGCGCCATGGATCATGGAGAAGGACGATTTCAAATATACGCTGTCGTTTGGCGACGACGTCTTCGGCGGGCCGGACTGGAAGACCCTGGTGCCGGAGCCGGATGCGAAGCGCTACGCGGCGGAGCGCCGGGTGCCGCTCCTGCGCGATGCCGACGGCGACCCGCTGAGACGCAATTTCGTGCATGTCGACGACCTCGTCTCGGCCATACTCGCCGCGATCGACAACCCGCGCGCCGAACGGCAACTCTTCAATATCTGCATGGACCGACCCGTCGACTACGGCGAGGTCGCCGACCATTTGCAGCGTACGCAGGGCCTGGACTCGATCGACATCGCGAGCCGCTACCAGTCC
The DNA here is from genome assembly GCA_030698645.1 of Mesorhizobium sp. Classification (GTDB taxonomy): domain Bacteria; phylum Pseudomonadota; class Alphaproteobacteria; order Rhizobiales; family Rhizobiaceae; genus Mesorhizobium_A. The sequence continues at coordinate 5,448 of JAUYMV010000054.1, read as the reverse complement.
AACTGGATGGACAACAGCAAGGCGCGCTACCTGCTCGGTTGGGAGCCCGACTACGATCTCGAAATGCTTATCGACAAGGCCTGGGCATACGAGCGGTCGCCGGACGACCCTCGTATCGTCTGGTATCCGGGTTGATCTGTGTGGCGGCCACGCCGTGGCCGTCTGGCTCAAGGGAGGAATGAAAATGAGGAAAACACTTTTGCTTGTCGCCGCGGCGGTGATGGCGCTCGGCGCCGGACCCGCACTGGCGCAGAAGAAACAGCTGGTCATCGTGGTCAAGGGTCTCGACAATCCCTTCTTCGAGGCGATCAACCAGGGCTGCCAGAAGTGGAATGCCGAGAACGCAAGTTCGGAATACGAATGCTTCTACACCGGCCCGGCATCGACGTCGGACGAAGCCGGCGAGGCTCAGATCGTGCAGGACATGCTCGGCAAGCCCAGCACGGTGGCCATGGCGATTTCCCCGTCGAACGCCAAGCTCATCGCGCAGACGATCAAGAACGCCAACGCGAGCGTTCCGATCATGACACTCGACGCCGACCTCGCTGCTGAAGACGCCGGCCTGCGCAAGACCTATCTCGGCACCGACAACTACCTGATGGGCAAGCGCATCGGCGACTACATGAAGGAAGCCAAGCCGAGCGGCGGCAAGGTCTGCTCCATCCAGGGCAACCCGGGCGCCGACAACATCCTGCGCCGTGCCCAGGGCTGGCGTGATTCCCTGTCGGGCCAGGAAGGCCTTGCCGCGCTGAACGGCGAAGGCGGCTGGACGGAAGTGGCCGGCTGCCCGGTCTTCACCAATGACGACGGCGCCAAGGGCGTACAGGCGATGACCGACATCCTCGCCGCCAACCCCGACCTCGCCGGCTTCGGCATCATGGGCGGCTGGCCGCTGTTCGGCGCGCCGCAGCCCTATCGCGACTTGTTCAAGCCACTGGCCGACAAGATCGCGAGCAACGAGTTCGTCATCGGCGCCGCGGACACGATCGGCGAGGAAGTGGCGATCGCCAAGGAAGGCCTCGTCACCGCTCTCGTCGGACAGCGTCCGTTCGAGATGGGCTACAAGGCTCCGTCCGTCATGATCGACCTGATCGAAGGCAAGCCGGTCGCCGATCCGGTCTTCACCGGCCTCGACGAGTGCACCAAGGACACGACCGATACCTGCATCCAGAAGTAGAGCCCGAAATCGTGGCGCGTCCGGCTCCGGGCGCGCCACGGACCGCCCGCCGCGGGGTGCATCCGCGCGCCGGTCCTGAATATCTCATGTCAGCCTTGCACTTCCGTTCCCGTGATGTATCCGGGCGGGGTGCCGGCATGTCATTTCGATGTCCTCCTCCGCAGGAGCCGGCCGGGCGGGCAGAGAGGGCCAGCATGCGCGATACAGCTTCAGACAAACCGACCAGGGCGACCGAATCCGGGACCCGCGACGGACATCCCGCCGCGCAGACCCAGGCGCGCACGCCCGGCACCAATGTCCACGAGACGATCGCCCACGAGATCGGGCTGCGCATCGTGCGCGGCGACTATCCGCCCGGCACCATCCTGCCCAACGAGGCGAAATGGTCGAAGACCTTCGGGGTCAGCCGTTCGGCCGTGCGCGAGGCGATCAAGATGCTGATGGCCAAAAGCCTGCTCAGCTCGCGGCCGAAGATCGGCAGCTGGGTGCTGCCGCGCGAGCGTTGGAACCTGCTCGACCGCGACGTGCTCGGCTGGTACGCCATGTCGCCGGATCGCGAGGCCTTCCTGCGCACGGTGCAGGAGTTCCGCCACATCATCGAGCCGGAAGCCACCGCGCTGGCCGCCGCGCGGCGCAGCGAAGCGCAGATGGCCGAGATCAGCGCTGCCTGCCGCGAGATGGGCGCGGCCGTCTCCCTGCCGGAGCGCACGGCAGCCGATACGAGATTCCACCTCGCCATCCTGCGCGCGTCGGGCAACGATCTTCTGGTGCCGCTCGGGGTGCTGATCGAATCCGCGCTCGAACATCTCTTCGTCTTCGTGACGCGCGAGGCAAACGATCTGCGCCATGCGCAGAAGCTGCACGAGTCGATCGAGCGCAACATAAGGCTGCAGCGGCCGGCGGCGGCGCGCGCCGCCGTGCGCAAGCTGCTGGCCAACACCGACGGCATCATCAAGGCTCCGTCCACCTAGGGCTTGTGGCGCGGTAGGGCAGCTCAGCGGCGGTTCCGGGAGGGAACATGAAAGAGACGCTTTTCAGGGCGCCGTCCGGCGCCGTGCTCGGCTTCACCGAACTCGGCTTCGGCACCGCGCCGCTCGGCAATCTCTATCGCGCCATGTCGGACGAGACAGCCGACGCGACGCTCCGGGCGGCGTGGGATGCCGGCATCCGCTATTTCGACACCGCGCCGCTCTACGGCCTCGGACTTGCCGAAACGCGGCTGAACCGGTTCCTGCGCGACAAGCCCCGCGACGCCTATCTGCTGTCGACCAAGATCGGCCGGCTGCTGCGGGTGGCGATGCCCGATCAGCGGACGGGGATCGGGAAATTTTTCGACGTGCCGAACCGTCGCGAAGTCTACGCCTACAGCCATGACGGCGTGATGCGATCGATGGAAGCATCGCTCGAACGGCTCGGCGTTGATCGCATCGACATCCTGCTCGCGCACGACCTCGACATCTTCACGCATGGATCCAAGGCGGCGGCGGACGCGCGCGTCGCCGAGTTCTTCGACGCCGGCGGCTATCGCGCGATGGCGAGGCTGCGCGACGAAGGCGTCGTCAAGGCGATCGGCGCCGGCGTCAACGAGTGGCAGGTCTGCCAGACGCTGGCCGGGCAAGGCGATTTCGACCTGTTCCTGCTCGCCGGGCGCTATACGCTCCTCGAACAGGAATCGCTGGAGAGCTTCCTGCCGCTCTGCGCGCGTCGCGGCATCGGCATCGTCATCGGCGGCGCCTACAATTCCGGCATCCTGGCCAGCGGCCCGAAGCCCGGCGCCTTCTACAATTATGAGCCGGCGCCGCCGGCGATCCTCGAACGCGTCGCCGCGATCCAGGCGGTTTGCGCGCGACACGGCGTCGCGCTGGCACAGGCGGCCTTGCGCTTTCCGCTGGCGCATCCGGCCGTCGTGTGCGTCATTCCGGGCGCGGCGAAGCCCGACGAAGTGGCGCTCAACATCGCGACGCTCGGCGTCGATATCCCGGCTGCGCTCTGGACCGACCTCAAGGGCGCCGGCCTCATCCGCGCCGACGCGCCCGAACCGAAAGGAACGATGTGATGCTCAAGGGAATCGACCCGATCCTTGGTCCCGGCCTGCTCGCCGTGCTGCGCGAAATGGGACATGGCGACGAGATCGCCATCGTCGATGCCAACTACCCGGCAGCTTCCGCCGGGCCGCTGCTCGTCCGTATGGAAGGTCATGACGCGACGCGCGTGCTCGACGCCATCCTGTCGGTCATGCCGCTCGACGAATTCGTGCCCGACCCTGCGATCCGCATGGAGGTGGTCGGCGAGCCGGACCGGCTCGAGCCCGTCATGCGCGAATTCGATGCCGTGCTAGCGACGCACGAGCCGGACGTGGTCGTTGCCTCACTCGAGCGGTTTGCCTTCTATGACAGGGTCGCTGACGCCTATGCCATCGTGTCGACCGGCGAGCGGCGCCTCTACGGCAACATCATCCTGAAGAAAGGCATCATCCGGCCCGAGGCCGGCTGATGCGGATCGACGCGCATCAGCATTTCTGGGCGCCCGCGCGGGGCGACTACGGCTGGATGCACGCTTCCGAGGCGCTGGCGCCGCTGCGCCGGGACGTTCTGCCCGCCGATCTCGCGCCGCATCTGAAAGCCGCGGATATCGACGCAACCGTCGTCGTGCAGGCGGCGCCGACGGTGTTCGAAACCGAGTACATGCTCGGTCTCGCCGATGCGACGCCATGGATCGCCAAGGTGGTCGGATGGGTCGACTTCGAGAGCCGATCCGACCTGCGCCACCTGGAACGCTTCGCCCGGCACGGCAAGTTCGCCGGGTTGCGGCCAATGATCCAGGACATTCCCGACGTGAACTGGATGCACCGCCCCGACGTGCAGTGGGGTTTCGAGGCGGTCGTCGACCTCGACCTCAGTTTCGACGCGCTCGGGCTGCCGGTCCATCTGGATGCGTTCCGGACGCTCTTCGACCGCTACCCGGCCATGCGCTGCGTCGTCGATCACGCGATGAAGCCGGAGATTCGCGCCGGGCGATTCGACGATTGGGCGCATGGCATCGAGATCATCGCGCGGCAGACGCCCGCCTTCTGCAAGCTCTCGGGCCTGGCGGCCGAGGCAGGTGCGGGCTGGTCGGACGCAACGCTCAAGCCCTATGTCGACCACGTCCTGTCGGCGTTCGGCGCCGAGCGCGTGATGTGGGGATCGGACTGGCCGGTCCTGGAACTCGCCGGAACCTATGCGAACTGGCACGCCGCCGCCACGCGGCTGGTCGGCCCGCGCGCCGCCGCGCAGGTATTCGGCGCTACGGCGCGGACGTTCTACCGCATCCCCTGATCCGGACGGCAATGCCGGCAGTGCGTCGGGCGACGCGCATTGCCGCATTTCCCCTCTTGCCCCCCGCACTAACATGTTAGTATCTTCCTAAGCGTCAGACGATGCCATCCGGCCTTGCAGGACGTCGTCGAGAGACGGCCTGCATCGGGTGGCAGCTTGTGCCGGGATCGGAGGAACCCGGGACGGACGATGAAGTCTACCGGCGGGAAAGGGCCGCCGGGGGTGTCGTAAGAAAATGTGCACCGGGCGAAATGCCCAAGGGAGGAAATGATGAAAAGAGCAATCACCGGCACGATGCTGGCGACGAGTCTCGTGCTTCTTGCAACGAGCGCCCTTGCCGACACGTCAGGCAAGAAAATCGCGCTTTCGAACAACTACGCCGGCAATTCCTGGCGCCAGGCCATGCTGAAGAGCTGGGACAAGGTGACCAGCCAAGCGGTCGCCGACAAGGTCGTCGCCGCGGCTGATCCTTTCACCACCGCCGAGAACCAGGTCACCGAGCAGGCGGCGCAGATCCAGAACATGATCCTGCAGGGCTATGACGCGATCGTCGTCAACGCAGCTTCGCCGGATGCGCTCAACGGCGCGGTCAAGGAAGCCTGCGACGCCGGCATCACCGTCGTCTCCTTCGACGGCATCGTGACGGAGCCCTGCGCCTGGCGCATCGCGGTCGATTTCAAGCAGATGGGCAAGGACCAGGTCATCTACCTCAAGGACAAGATGCCGAACGGCGGAAACCTGCTCGAGATCCGCGGCCTCGCCGGCGTCTTCGTCGACGACGCCATCTCCTCGGGCATCCATGAGGGCGTGGCGGAGAATCCGCAGTTCAAGATCGTCGGCTCCGTGCACGGCGACTGGGCGCAGGACGTCGCGCAGAAGGCGGTCGCCGGCATCCTGCCGTCGCTGCCCGAAGTGGCGGCGGTGGTGACCCAGGGCGGCGACGGCTACGGCGCC
>JAUYMV010000045.1 GCA_030698645.1 Mesorhizobium sp. | reverse complement strand
CGGAGGCATCTCGAAATGGTCGGCGGCCAGCATCGAGGTCTGCGCCTCGCGCTTGATGCGGGCGCCGGGCACCGGACGCGGGGCCGGCGCGTCGACGCGGGTCTGGGAAGCGCGCTGCGCATCGCCGGCGGTCCGGGCGGCCGGCTGACCCGATGGCATCTCGTCGTCATCGACGTCGAAGGGCGCCTCGTCGTCGTCATCGGCGAGCGGCTGGGCGCGCGGGTCCATATCGCCTGCGAAACCGGGTTCGACGCGCATCGCCGTCCTGGCGGAACGCGTCTCGGGCTCGGCCGCGAACCGTGCCTGGCGCATGTCCGGCACTTCGTCGTTTCGCCTCGACGCCGTGTGTCGCCGGACGAAGGAGCGCGCCGCCAGCCACCAGTGGACGATCGCTCCGATCGCAAGAATGCCGCCATCGTGATCCTCGTCCTCGGCATAGAGCAGGTCGTCGTCGCCCGGACGGTCGTTCTGCGATGCATCGACCGGCCGCGCGATCCGGCGGCCAGTGACGCCGGAGGCGAAGGAGAGGAGCCAGAGCGCCGGGGCGGCGAGCACGATCCCGATCGCCATCGCCGGCAGGCCGGTCGGATAGCCGCCGAGGAAAAGCGACGGGATCTTGAGCACCAGGTCGCCGAACACGCCGCCGAGGCCGGACGGCAGCGACCAGCTGGCGGGCGGCGCGATGCAACCGATCACGCCCGCGGTCAGGATCGAGGCGCCGAACCACGCAAGCGCGCGCCTGGGTAATCTGTCGACACCGCGCATCGTGGCCATGAAGAGCCCCCAGCCGACCAGCGGAACGAGGGTGATGAGCGCCGCGAGACCGAAAAACTGCGTCGCGATGTCAGCGAACACCGCGCCGCCATAGCCCAGCGCATTGGTGACCGGGTTGTCGGTGGCATGGCTGAAGCTGGGGTCGGCAACGTTCCAGGTCGCCAGGCTGCCGACGCCGGCCGCCGCCGCGACGATGAGCGCGATGCCGGTCAGCCGCTCGATCTGGCGGCGGGCGAACGCGGTCAGCCCGCTTCCGCCGTCCAGGAGCGCCGAAGAAGTGGAGCCAGAACGCATGAATTTCCCCGTTTCGAACGTTGGCGGGCTCACTCGGGCACACCGCAGCTTCGCAACGCAGACTATGAAGGG
>JAUYMV010000038.1 GCA_030698645.1 Mesorhizobium sp. | reverse complement strand
GGCGCCGTTCGACCTGATCGTCGCCAACATCCTCGCCCGTCCGCTGATGCGGCTCGCGCCCGACATGGCGCGGCATCTGACGCCCGGCGGCTCGCTGGTCCTGTCAGGCATCCTCGAAAGCCAGCGTAACCAGGTGGTCGCCGCCTATGCCGGACAGCGGTTCCGCCACGTCTCGACGCTGGCGCGCGAGGGTTGGGTCACCATCCACCTGAAGCGCTGAGGCGCGCCTTCGGCAGAGGCCGGACGCAGAAAAGGCGGCCGTTTCCGGCCGCCTCGTCGCGAACTCCCGGCGCCCCCGCGACCGGCGTTCAGAACATGTAGGGCGCGCGCGCGGTCTTCTTGAGCGTCTCGCGCGAATAGCCGTGTGCCTTCAGGGTCTCGTCGTCGAGCATCAGCAGCGCGCCGGCCACGTAGTGGCTCGCCTGCCGGGCACGCGCCTCGATCAGCGAATCGAGCGCGTTGCGAAAGAACCCACGTGTATTGCCAGACTTCGTCATGATGGTATTCCTTCTGGAAGAGCCATCCTCCACGACGATATAGGTAAGCCTTGTTGTCCTTTCGGACCAGACACGTTCGCGCATGATTCCCATGCGTTTTTGCGTGTGCGAACAAGAGATTGTGCAACGCAATATTCACGTCTGCCGAGGCCACCATCGTTGCGCCCCTCCCGGCGCGAGGCTACGGTCCCGCCTTTACGCAGCACCTGATTCAGGGCCCAAGAAGATGTTCCAGTCTTTCGATGTCAGTTCCGACCCGTCGCAGGGACCCGCGCGCGTCGCAAGGCTGCGGGCCTATCTCGCCGAAAAGGGCCTGGACGGTTTCCTCGTTCCCCGCGCCGACGAACATCAGGGCGAATATGTCGCCGCCCGCTCGGAGCGGCTGCAATGGCTGACCGGGTTCACCGGTTCGGCCGGCGCGGCGATTGTGCTGCCGGACAGCGCGCATGTCTTCGTCGACGGGCGCTATGCGCTGCAGGTGCGCGGGCAGGTCGACGGCGCCACCTTCACCGTGGAAAACCTCGTCGACACGCCGCCGGCCAAATGGATCGGCGAGAACGTCGCCGCAGGCGCGAGGCTCGGCTTCGACCCGTGGCTGCACACGATTGGCGAGGCGAAGGCGCTGCGCGCCGCGGCCGAGACATGCGGCGCCGAACTGGTGGCGCTGGACACGAACGCCGTCGACGCGATCTGGACCGATCAGCCCGACGCGCCGCTCGGCCGCGTGGAGATCCACGATCTCGCCCATGCCGGCGAACTGGCGAAGGACAAGCTCGCCCGCATGGCGGACATGGTCCACGACGCGGGCGCCGACCATTGCGTGCTGACCGACCCCTCCTCCGTGGCGTGGGCGTTCAACATCCGCGGCAGCGACGTGCCGCACACGCCGCTGGCGCTCGGCTTCGCCGTGCTTGCCGCAAAGGGCGAACATTTGCTCTTCATGGACAAGCGCAAGCTGCCGCGCGAGACCGAGGCCTATCTGACGCAACTCGCGGATCTGCGCGCGCCGGGCATGCTCGACGACGAACTCGTCCGCCGCGCCCGCACCGGCGCCAAAATAGCGCTCGACCCGGCGCTCGCCGCCGAACGGCTTCGCATGCTGATCGAGGACAACGGCGGAACGGTCGTGTCGATGCCCGATCCCGCCCGCCTGCCGCGCGCGACGAAGAACGCGCAAGAGCTGGACGGCAGCCGCGCCGCGCACCGCCGCGACGGCGCCGCGATGGCGAAGTTCCTCGACTGGCTGGATGGCCAGCCGCCCGGAACGGTCGACGAGATCGGCGCGGCGACGGCGCTCGAGGAGTTCCGGGCCTCGACCGGCGAGGCCCTGCAGATGCCGCTGCGCGATCTCTCCTTCGACACGATCTCCGGCGCCGGGCCGGACGGCGCGATCATCCACTACCGTGTCACGACGCCGACGAACCGGACGCTTCAAGACGGCGAACTGTTCCTGATCGATTCCGGCGCGCAGTATCGCGACGGCACCACCGACATCACCCGCACCTTGCCGGTCGGCACGCCGGACGCCGAGATGCGCCGGCGTTATACGCTGGTGCTGAAGGGCATGATCGGCATCTCCATGCTGCGCTTCCCGGCGGGCACGCGCGGCGCCGACATCGACGCGGTGGCGAGGCTGGCGTTGTGGAAGGCCGGCCTCGACTACGCGCACGGCACCGGCCATGGCGTCGGCTCCTACCTGTCGGTGCACGAGGGCCCGCAGCGCATCGCCAAGACGGGCACGGAGAAGCTGCTCGCGGGCATGATCCTGTCGAACGAGCCCGGCTACTACAAGGAAGGCGCCTACGGCATAAGGCTGGAGAACCTGATAATCGTGACCGAAGCCGAGCCGGTTGCCGGCGGCGACATCGCCATGCACGGCTTCGAGACGCTGACGCTCGCGCCCTTCGACCGGCGCCTCATCGCCACCGAATTGCTGACGCGCGAGGAGTTCGACTGGCTGAACGCCTATCACGCGCGCGTGCTGGCCGAGATCGGGCCGCTGCTGTCAGGCGCCGATCGCGACTGGCTGGAAAGGGCGGCGGCGCCCTTCGAGGCCCACCATCACCCGATCAGATAGCGCCCTGCGATCAGCACGGCGGCGCCGGTGGTGAACATCGCCATCAGCCCGCCGCGCAGCGCGACCAGCCCGGCGACAATCATCGCCGCGAGCTCTGGCCAGCCGGCATTGAACAGGGCTGGCGCGAACAGCGTGGTGAGCACCGCGGCCGGCACGGCGTCGAGCCCGGCCTGGACGCGCGGATGGATGCGCTGGAACTGCGACAGCACGAGGTGGCCGCCGACCCGCGTCAGATAGGTCATCGCCGCGCCGGCGAGGATGATCCAGACCGTCGTGCTCATGGCAAAGGCCCCGTGTTGTCCGATTCGGGGCCGGCCGGACCGTTGGCGTCCGCCAGCGGCATCGCGGCGGCGAGCAGGATGCCGGCCGCGGCTCCGATCGAGACGTGCCATGGCGAGCCGACGAAGGCATAGGCCAGGATGGAGGCAGCGCTGCTCGCCAGCACGACCGGCAGCCAGAGCGGCCGCGCGCGAAAGCTCATCACCAGACCGAGGAAATAGATCGGCAGCAGGAAATCGAGGCCGATCGCATGGGTGTCCGGGATAAGCGCGCCGAAGGCGGCGCCAATGCCCGATTCGACGATCCAGAAGACATAGATCGGCAGCGCCATGCCCATGTACCAGACGAAGCCGACCGGTTCGCCGGCCTCGCCCTTGCGCTCGGTCTCGGCATATTGCGGATCGACGAGGAAGAAGAAGCCGACCGCCTTCTGCCACAGCGGCCAGTGCCGGATGCGCCGGCCGACGGCGGCCGAATAGAGGATGTGGCGGAAGTTCACGGCGAAAATGGAGAACACGACCAGCCACGGCGCGACCTTCTGGCCGAACAGTTCGAGGCCGACCATCTGGCTGGCGCCGCCATAGATGGTGGCGCTCATCAGAACCGCCTCGCCGACGGAAAGCCCGTTCTGCGCCGCGATCGCACCGAACAGGATGGCGAACGGCGCCGAGGCGACGACGACGGGGACGCCGAGGCGGAACCCGCTCCAGAAGGCGCGCCGGGGCGACGGTTCGAACAGGATTTCGGCGGACATGGCGGTTCCAGGCTCGATCGACCGGCTGTTTAGGTCAGCGAAGCTGACCTGTCACATGAATTCGGTTGAACCAGGGATGCACGCCGCTGAACCCTACCCCTCGACCCGCCGGAACCACTCCTCCTCGTCGATCACCTCGATGCCGAGCGCCTCGGCCTGCTTCAGCTTCGAGCCGGCGCCCGGACCGGCCACCACGAGGTCCGTCTTCTTCGACACCGACCCCGCCGTCTTGGCGCCGAGACGCTCGGCCATCGCCTTGGCCTCGTCGCGCGACATGCGTTCGAGCCCGCCGGTGAAGACGATGGTCTTCCCGGTGAACTGCGTTTCCACCCCACCGACCTGCTCCTCGTCGCGCGGCGTCACTTCTTTCAGAAGCGCGTCGACCACCTCCCGGTTGTGGTCCTCGGCGAAGAACTCGACCAGCGCCTCGGCGACCACGTCGCCGATGCCGTTGACGGCGTTCAGCTCCTGCCAGGCCTCGTTGCCCTTGTCGCCCTTGCCGTCCGGAATGCGCGCCGCCTCCGCCACGGCGCGCAGCGCGCCGAAACTCACGAAATGCCGCGCCAGGCGCCTGGCGTTGGTCTCGCCGATGTGGCGGATGCCGAGACCGTAGAGGAAGCGCGAGGTCTCGACGGAACGCCGCGCGTCGATCGCGTCGAACAGTTTCTTCACCGACACGGCGCCGAAGCCATCGATGTTTTCGAGCTTCGTCAGCGAGCTCTTCTGGCGTTCCCGCAGGGTGAAGATGTCGGCCGGCGAGCGGACGCGCAACGCCTCGTCCTCGGCCCCGAAGAAGAACTCGATCTGCTTTTCGCCAAGCCCCTCGATGTCGAAGGCGTTGCGCGACACGAAATGGCGCAGCCGCTCGACGGCCTGCGCCGGGCAGATCAGCCCGCCGGTGCAGCGCCGCACCACCTCGCCCTCCTCGCGCACCGCATGGCTGCCGCAGGCCGGGCAGCGGTCGGGGAACTGGTAGGGTGTAGCGTCCTTCGGCCGCTTGTCAGGCACGATGTCGAGGATCTGCGGGATCACGTCGCCGGCGCGCTGGATGGTGACGGTGTCGCCGACGCGGATGTCGTGGTCGTCGGGACGGATGCGGTTGCCGTCATTGCCGATGCCCTTGATATAGTCCTCGTTGTGCAGCGTCGCATTGACCACGACCACGCCGCCGACCGTCACCGGCTCGAGCCGCGCCACCGGCGTCAGCGCGCCGGTGCGGCCGACCTGGATGTCGATGGCGAGAAGCGTGGTGGTGGCCTTTTCGGCCGGGAACTTGTGCGCGGTCGCCCAGCGTGGGCTACGCGAGCGGAAGCCGAGCCGCTCCTGCAGGTCGAGCCGGTCGACCTTGTAGACGACGCCGTCGATGTCATATGGCAACGCTGCCCGCTCCGCCTCGATGGCGCGGTATTGCGCCAGCATCTCGTCGAGCGTGGCGCAGCGCTTCATGCGCTCGTTGACGACGAAACCCCAGCGCCCGAGCTGCTGCACGGCATCGAACTGCGTCGCGCCCAGCGGCGCGCTGGTCTCGCCCCAGGCATAGGCGAAGAATTTCAGCGGCCGCGAGCGCGTCACCTCCGGGTTCTTTTGGCGCAGCGACCCCGCCGCCGAATTGCGCGGATTGGCGAAGGTCTGGCCGCTCTCGGCCATGCGCTTCTGCAGGTCGAGAAAATCGTCGCGCCGCATGTAGACCTCGCCGCGCACCTCGAGCACGTCCGGCACGCCCTTGGGCAATTGCTGTGGGATTTCGGAAATGGTGCGGATGTTGGCGGTGACGTTCTCGCCGGTCGTGCCATCGCCGCGCGTCGCCGCCGTCACCAGCGCGCCCTTTTCGTAGCGCAGCGACATCGACAGGCCATCGATCTTGGGCTCGGCTGTGAACACCAGTTCCGCCGTCTCGCCGAGGCTGAGGAAGCGCCGGACCGAGGCGACGAAATCGACCACGTCCTCGTCGGAAAACACGTTGTCGAGCGACAGCATGGGCTTGGCATGCACCACCTGCCCGAACGCGCCGGACGGCGCCGCGCCCACCTTCAGCGACGGCGAGTCGGCGCGGACCAGTTCGGGAAACCGCGCCTCGATCTCGGCATTGCGTCTTTTCAGCGCGTCGTAGTCCGCATCCGAGATCGTCGGCGCGTCCTCGGCATGGTAGCGCCTGTCGTGCGCGAGAAGCTCGGCCGCCAGCCGCGCCAGTTCCTCGGCGGCCTGCGTTTCGGTGAGGTTTTCGACTGGCGTGGTCGGCATGAGGCGATTCCGTTGGGCGGGGGCACACTAGTGGGTTTCGGGGCGGGGTTGAAGCGGGGGCGCCGCGCGCTGCTGACGGCTGCGGCCACACCGTTTGCCTTCCTCCCCGTGCCGGCCTCCCGAGACGCACCGCCCGGCCCGATCAGGGCGCCAAGGTTCCGACGGCCAGCGGATCGCGGATCATCGCTGCGACGGCTCGACATCGCCACGCGCCACCGCCATCGCCTTCAGAATGACGAAACATTCAAGCCCGGCATGCAGGCTCAGCGCACGCGCCGAGCGGCCGGTGATCCGCGCCAGGATTTCGTGGCCGCCGACATCGAGCGATACGACGGCGCCCGGTCCCTCACCTGTGGCAACATCGCCGACGATCGCCGGCAGCGCATTGAGCGCGGAAAGGCCCTCCGGCCGGCTGCTTGCCACGATAACATCATGCGCAAGGATGCGAACCCGGACGCGGTCGCCCGGCTGCCCGTCCAGCCTTGGCAGCCAGATCGGCCCGGCGGGAGTGACCAGCCTGGTCAGATCGTCGTCCTCCTGCGCCTCGATCACGGCGGGCAGGCTGGACCCGACTTCCCTCAGGCCCATGGCGCGTAGCGCGGCCGGGTCGAACATCACCTCGCCCGTCGGGCCGGAACGCACCACCTTTCCATGCTCGATCACCACCATCCGGTCGGCAAGTAGTCGCGCTTCCTCCATGTCGTGGGTCACGAGCACGGTCGGCATGGCCAGATGGGCGCGAAGCTGTCGAATTTCGTCGTAGAGCCTTTCGCGGGTCGCGCGGTCGACGGCGGAAAACGGTTCGTCGAGCAGGAGCGCGGCCGGCTCGCGGGCGAGCGCTCTGGCGACCGCGACGCGCTGCTGCTGCCCGCCCGACAGCGCCGCGGGCTTGCGCTGCTCAAGCCCGGCGAGGTTCACCAGCGCGAGCAGCCGGCGCGCTTCCGGTTCCCGTTCCCGCGCCGGTCGATGGCCCATGGCGGCGATGACGTTGGCGAGCGCCGTCATGTGCGGAAACAGCGCATAGGACTGGAACACGATGCCGACCCGGCGCCGGTGCGGCGCGAGATTGATTCGACTTCCGGTGTCGAGCCAGGTGTCCCCGTTGACCAGGACTTTCGCCTCGGTCGGCGTCCACAGGCCGGCGATCGTGCGCAGCAGCGTCGATTTTCCGGAACCCGAATGACCGACCAACGCGAGCAGTTCGCCTGGCTCGACACGAAACGACACGTCGAGCGGGATCGGCGCCGTGGCCTTTGCCATCACCTCCAGCGCCATCAGGACAGCCGCCTG
>JAUYMV010000022.1 GCA_030698645.1 Mesorhizobium sp. | reverse complement strand
AGGACCGGCTGACCGGAAGCTCGGTTCCATCCTTCATCCTCAAGAGCACCCGCCCGTCGCGGCGCAGCGTCGCGGCAACCGCGCCTGTCGCCACCCAGTGCGAGCGGTGGATCCGCAAGCCGGCGACGCCGTCGGCCTCGGAGATGGCGTCGGCCAGCCGCATCAGCACCAGTGCGCCGCCCCTGTCGGTATGGATGTCGACATAGTGGTCCTGCATGCTCATGTGGCTGAGCGGCGCGCGCAGATGCGGCGGCAAGCGGTCCAGAATCCTGGGGCGGGGCGGGGCGGCCGGGATTTCGGTCGCCCCGGGCGCGGCGGGGGCGGCGACGGATTGCGAAGACGCCATCGCGACCAGCCACGAGACGACCGCAGAAATCGCGGCGCAATAGAGCAGCAGCGGCCGGAACGGGATTACCGCCAGGTTTTCGAAGGCGATCAGATTGACGACATAGACCGTCGCCGCGACGGGCAGCCCAGCGAGCGCGCCGAAGGCCGCATAGGCGAGTCGGCCGGGCTGCCGCCGCGGCGATAAGATCTTCGACAACACATAGGTCGTGCCGACGCCGGCGAACCAGGTCGGCACGACGATGGCCGCCCAATAGGCGAGCCGCGCGGGCAGCCGGAGTTCGTCATAGGTACCGAACGGTCCGACCAGGCCCGTCAGGACCGCGACGCCCGCGAGCGCCGCCCAGAGCCGCGGCGCGAAGAACATGCGCTGCAATTCGCGCATCGTGAAATGCCAGGGGCCGTCGTTCACGCAGGAATCCGGTCGGTTGCGAAATCGTCTTTGCGGCGAAGCATAGCGGCGGACTACGCCAAGTCCATCGATCCCGCCAGCCCCGCGCCGGACCGCACCGAACCCGGGTCAACCAAGCCTCGACCAAGCCGGGTCGACCGAAAGGAGAAGCCATGACGCTCGAACCCCTGCTCGCCGCCTCGCCCGCGATCCAGATTCACGTCGCAGCCGCCATCGCCGCCTTCGCGCTCGGCGGCTACGTCCTGTTCCGCCGCAAGGGCGACCATCGCCATCGCATGGCCGGTCGCGTCTGGGTCGGCCTCATGCTGCTCGTCACCCTGTCGTCCTTCTTCATCCATACGATCCGCCTGGTCGGGCCGTGGAGCCCGATCCATCTGCTCTCCATCGGCACGACGATCGCGCTCGTCTACGCGGTGCGGATGGCGCGTGTTCGCCAGATCGCGGCGCACAGGCGCACCATGCAGGCGACCTATGTCGGCGCGCTGCTGATTGCCGGGCTGTTCACCTTCCTGCCCGGCCGCGTCATGCACGAGGTGATGTTCGGCGGCGGCTCGCCGCTGCCCGGCATTGCGCTCGCGCTCGCCATCGCGACGGCCGGCATCGGGCTGACAATGTCGAGGATAAGGCCGCGCAGACGCCCCGACCGGCGGCCGGTCGAGACGTCAGGCTAGCGCGGCTGGTGAAGCAAACGCGGGCGGCGCGGCGCCGCCCGGCCTGGCTCAGTTGACTTCGCAGAAGCGGCGCACGCCCTGGTGGCTCATATAGGTGCCGGTCTCGGCGTCGAAGGTGCGGTAGCGGTCGGCGCAGTAGCGGTACCAGTCGCGGCTCCAGGGCTCCAGCCCGCCGCCATAGCGCACCGCGCGGCGTGGCGGTTCGGGGAAATAGCCGTCGTCGATCGGCTCGACGTAGCGCGGCTGGTTGGCGGCGCCAACGATCAGCGCGCCGATGGCCAGACCGATCACGCCGGCGACGATCGCGTCGCCGGAATTGTGGTGACGCCGGTAGTCGTGGCGGCGCGGCCCGTGCTCCCAGCGCTGGCCCTGCTCCCAGCTCCGGTCGTGCTGGCGCGGGCCGGCATTGGCGAGCGGCATGGCGGACAGCGTGGTGGCCGCGACGGCCAGCGACAGAATGGTGTTCTTGACGATGCGGTTCATGGTCGTGATCTCCTGAACGCCGCGCCCGCATCGACTTGCGGGCGCCTTCCGGCGTGGCAGGAGAAATAGGCCCGCCAAGCTGAACGGCGGCTGAACGCACAACACGGATGTGGGACCCGCATAAGGGAGTGCCCGCGCCGCAGCGCCTACCCCATCAGGATCGGCCGCACGATCGCGAGTTCCTCGATGACGAAGTCGAAGAAGGCGCGGATGCGCGGCGTGCGTCTCAGGTCCGGATGCGTCAGCAGGTACCAGCCGCGCGCCAGTTCCTCGACCGGCGGCAGCACCTGGACGAGGTCGGTTTCCGTGTCGGCGATCGTCGTCGGCAGCGGCGCCACCCCGACACCGGACTTCACCGCCAGCAGCACGCCGAGAATGGAATTGTTGCGCGCCGCCACGGTGGCGTCCGGCGCCACCGATGCAAACCATCGCGCGGCGCGGTGATTGATCAGCATGCCGTCGAAGCCGACGATCGCGTGATGTGCCAGGTCGGCGACGCTCTGCGGCCGGCCGTGCTGCTGGACATAGGAGCGGCTGGCATAGACCGCCCAGATGGAATCGCCGATCTTGCGCCCGACGAGGTTCTCGTCGGCCGGTTCGCCGGAGCGCAGCGCGACGTCCGCCTCTCCCTTGGAGAGGTCGAGATAGCGGTCGCTCATGACGAATTCGACGCGCAGCGCCGGGTAGCGCTCGTGGAACCGGTCGAGCAGCGGCGACGCCGTGATGCGCGCGACGAGAGGCTCGGGACATGTCAGGCGGATCGTGCCGACCAGGTCGTTGGAATAGTCGCGCACCTGGCGCTCGAGCGCCAGGGCGGCGGCTTCGACCGCCTCCGCCGACGGCAGCAGGGCCTCGCCGAATTCGGTGAGCTGGTAGCCCGAGGGATGGCGACGCGCGAGCGCATGGCCGGTGCGCCGTTCAAGCTCTGCGATGCGTCGCTGGACCGTCGACTGGTTGACGCCGAGTGCCCTTGCCGCGGCCAGCGTGCTGCCGTCCCTCGCGACGGCGAGGAAATATCGCAGATCGTCCCACTCGAACATGCTTGGTTATGCACTTCTGCGGCGCTCCTGCGCAAGCTTGCTGCTCCCGCCGGCGTGCGATCGCGCCTAGGCTCCGCGCATTCGATCACACCGCGGGAGAATGCCATGCAAAAGTCTATCGACGTTGGTCAGGCGATCGCCGGTCTCGCTGTCGGGGTCACCACCACGGCGCGCGAAACCGGCGCCGCCAAGCTGACCGCGCTGCACCGCGAGGTCGCCGTCACAATGCCGAGCGCCGGCGCGCAGGAGATCCGCGTCCTGCACGCCCGTCTCGACCCCGGCGACCGCACGCCGTATCATTCGCACCGGCATCCGGTAACGGTCTACATGCTGGCGGGCGTGTTCACGCTCGAGCTTGACGGGCGCGAGCCGGTGCATGTCCGGGCCGGAGAAGTCTTCGTCGAGCCTGCCCAGGTGCGCATGACGGGGCGCAATCTGTCGGCCGACGAACCCGCCACGATGGTGCTGTTCTATGTCAGCGAACCGGATGCGCCGTTCGCCGATCCCGCCGCCTGACGCGATCGGCGGCGCGCTACGCCGCCTCGGTCTCGACTTCGCGCCTCGCCTGCCTGACCGCCGCCTCGATCGTCGCCTTGTAGCGCACGTGCGGCGGTCGCACCCCATGCGTGAACAGCATGCGGCGCACCTGCGGCGCGGCGCCGGTGATGAACACCCTGACGCCGCTGCGTTCGGCCTTGCGCACGGCCATCTCCAGCACGTTGGCGGCGGTGGAATCGAGGAAGGGCACGGCGGCGCAGTCGAGGATGAAGGCCTTGTGGCGGTCGGCGATGCGGTCGAGCACCGCGCCCACCGTCGAGGCGGCGCCGAAGAAGAAGGCGCCCGAGATGCGATAGATGACGATGTGGGGATCGTTCGAATCCAGCGCGTTGTAGACCATGCGGCCGCCATTGGTGGAATCGGCCACGTCCTCGGTCACGAACGGCGTGTCGGTCTCCACCGCGATCGACTTCGCCATCCGGTCGATGAAGAGGATCGAGCCGAGCAGGAAGCCGACGACGATGCCCTCTGTCAGGTCGCGGAAGATGACCAGGCCGAAGGTGACGAGCAGCACCAGCGCATCGCCCTTCGACGAGCGGATCAGGGCGCGGAAGGCGTCCTTCTCGATCATGTTCCAGGCGACGATGGCGAGCACGCCGGCAAGGGCGGCGAGCGGGATGTAGCCGGCGAGCGGCGCCGCCACCAGCATGAAGAGCAGCAGGAACACGGCGTGCAGCATGCCGGCGACCGGCCCGTGCGCGCCGGCGCGGACATTGGTGGCGGTGCGCGCGATGGTGCCGGTGACCGGCATGCCGCCGAACAGCGCCGCGGCGATGTTGGCGAAGCCCTGCGCGACGAGCTCGCAATTGGAGCGGTGGCGCCGGCCGGTCATGCCGTCGGCGACGACCGCCGAAAGCAGCGATTCGATGGCGCCGAGCAGGGTGAACGAGATCGCCGAGGGCAGCATGGTCAGCATGCGCTCGACGCTGATCTCGGGCAGGGCCGGCATCGGCAAGGTGCGCGGGATGCCGCCGTAGCGCGTCGCGATGGTCTCGACCGGCAGCGCGAAGACATAGGCGGCGACCGCCGCGACGCCGATCGCGATCAGCATGCCCGGCCAGCCCGGCCGGAACCGCTTCAGGCCGACGATGATGAGGATCGACAGCGCCGCGATCGCGGTCGCGGCCGGGCTTATCGTGCCGAACGAGTCCCAGATCGCCACCAGCTTGGGAATGAACTCGCCCGGCTCCTTGCCGGCAAGGGTAATGCCGAACAGTTCCTTGACCTGGCTGGCGAAGATGATGACGGCGATGCCCGCCGTGAAACCGACGGTCACGGGATAGGGAATGAACTTGATGTAGGCGCC
>JAUYMV010000017.1 GCA_030698645.1 Mesorhizobium sp. | reverse complement strand
GGTGATCAGCAGCAGCACCCGGTCGCCCTTGCGCTCGAGCAGCGCATTGGTGGCGACGGTCGTGCCCATCTTGACGTCGCCGACGAGGCCCGGCGGGATCGGTTCGCCCTTCGCCACGCCGAGCAGTTCGCGGATGCCCTGCACGGCGGCGTCGCTATAGGCTTCCGGGTTCTCAGACAGGAGCTTGTGCGGGTGCAGTTTGCCTGCCGGATCGCGGCCGATGATGTCGGTGAAGGTGCCGCCACGGTCGATCCAGAAGTCCCAGGTTCCTGACATGGCGGCTCTCCAACGATGCGGTTGCCATCCTCATACATCAGGTTTATTCTCACGTCATCGATATTTTATCGATAAAATGAAGAGGTGAGGATGTGGCGGATCCGGAGAAGCGCAAACCTGTCGGTCCCGTAGTCTCGGCGTCGCATCTGGCGGACGGCGCGATGCCGGCCCTGTCGGAGATGGAATTCGCCCTGACCGTCATCGGCAACGCATTCCAGCGGTGGACGGTGCGGGGGATGGCCGCGGCCGGGGTTCCCGGCCTGACACCGATCGAGGTGCTGATCCTGCATGCTGTCAACCACCGCGCGCGCGAAAAGTCGCTGGCCGACCTCTGCCTGATGTTCAACATCGAGGACACGCATGTCGTGTCCTATGCGCTGAAGAAGCTCGAGGCGCTCGGTCTCGTCGCCGGCGGCAGGCGCGGCAAGGAGAAGACGGCGCGGGTGACGGAGGCCGGCAGCGCCGCCTGCCAGGCCTATCGCGAAGTGCGCGAGGCGCTGCTCGTCGACAGCGTCAAGCGGCTCAACTTCAACGAAGCCGACCTCACCGGCCTCGCCGCGCTGATGCGCGCGCTGTCTGGCCAGTACGACCAGGCCGCGCGCGCCGCGTCGAGCCTCTAGCCGGGCAGTCGGCGCTCAACGGTGCAGGCAAGCAACGCGTTACCTGGCGCAATATAACGTGACGAAACTCCCGCCGGGCCGGGCCGTTTTCCTCTCGACCGCCCGAAAGATCGGGTGCTCGCACAGGAAAGATGACCTTTCTGAAGGAGAATTATCATGAAAAAGCTGATCCTGGCTTCCGTTTCCGCCATTGCGCTCTTCGGCGTCGCCGCCTGCAGCGACACCGATTCGACGACGACGCAGAGCGTCGAGCCGCCGGCCGAAACGCTCACGCCGATGGTGCCCACCGATCCGGCGAGGCCTGCCCCCCAGGCAGCGCCTGACACGACGATCCCGCCGGCTGGCGAGGTTGCTCCGTCGACCGAATAGTCCGTCGAACGGGCAGATCAACCGCATCATTGGGAAAAGGCCGGCTCGTCCGGCCTTTTTCATGCTAGGTCGTCAGCCAGCGCGGTTCATCGTTCCGTGCGTTGCGACGCGGCGGACACCGCTCGCTAACCAGGCCCGGCGTGTTGTACTCGCAATGCAGCAAAATTCCTCCTATGAAGCGGACATGTCGATCTGGAAGCGGCTTGGCGATTTCGTGTCGCGCGTCTCGGGCTCCGCCTATGCGGGGCTGATGGAAGCCGTGCGCACTCTGTTCGAGGGCGATCCGGTGCTACGCCGGCGCGTCGCCTTTTCGATCGCCATGATCGCGCTTTCGGCCAAGATGGCCAAGGCCGACGGCATCGTCACGCAGGACGAGGTGCGCGCCTTCCAGCAGATATTCTCCGTGCCGACCGAGCATGCGCGTGACGTGGCGCGTCTCTACGATCTGGCGAAGGGCGATACCGCCGGATTCGAAACTTATGCGCGCCACATGGCGAATCTGTTCGAAGAACAGGAAGATGGCCGCGACGTGCTGGAAGACATCCTCGACGGCCTGTTCTTCATCGCCAAGGCGGACGGCTTCGTGCACGAGCGGGAGATCGGCTTCCTGCGGCGGACCGCCGAGATATTCAGCTTCGACGAGCTTCGTTTCGACGCCATCCTGGCGCGCCACGCGAGCGGCGGCGAATCGGATCCCTACAAGGTGCTCGGCGTCTTTCCGACCACCGCCTTCGACGAAATCCGGCGGCGCTACCGGGCGCTCGTCGCGCAGAATCATCCCGACCGGCTGATGGCGCGCGGGCTGCCCGAGGAATTCCTCATCATCGCCAACCAGCGCGTCGCCGCGCTCAACGTCGCCTACGAGACGATCGAACGCGGACGCCGGCGGTCATGAGCGGGTTTGCGCCGGATTTCGCCGGGGCGGAGGTCAGGGTATCGCCCAATTTCGGTCCGCGCCGCGACGTCACCCGGCCCGACATCGTCATCCTGCATTACACCGGAATGGCGAGTGCCGAGGCGGCCGAAGCCTGGCTCTGCGACCCGTCCAGCGAAGTCTCGGCGCATTATCTCGTGCACGAGGACGGCCGCATCGTGCAGATGGTGCGCGAAGCCGACCGCGCCTGGCACGCCGGCAAAGGCTCCTGGCACGGCCACACCGACATCAATTCGCGATCGATCGGCGTCGAGATCGCCAATCCGGGCGCCGAAGGCGGGTTTCCCGACTTTGCCGACATCCAGATCGACGCGGTGATCCGGCTCATCCGCGACATAACGGCACGTTGCGGCATTCTGGCGGAACGTGTGCTGGCGCATTCCGACGTCGCGCCTGGGCGCAAGATCGACCCCGGCGCGAAGTTCCCCTGGCGGCGCCTGTTCGAGGCGGGCGTCGGGCATCTCGCGGTGCCCGAACGCGATTGCGCGGTACCTCCGTCGGCGGCGGGCGATCAGGGCCGGCATGTCGAGCAATTGCAGTCCATGCTGCAGCTCTACGGCTATGGCGTGGAAATCTCGGGCTTTTTCGACCCAGCGACGAAAGCCGCGGTCGAGGCGTTTCAGCTGCACTTCCGGCCCGCTTGCGCGGATGGCGCGGCCGATAAGGAAACGCTGGCGACGCTCTACGCGTTGCTCGCCTCACTACCCGGCGGGACCGGCTGACAGGTCTTCGCTCGGCGAGACTCCACTTCGGCCAATGTTTCAGAGTGTATCTTAAAGTTATTTGGCCGGTCATGAATGCCGCCAAATCTCCTGCGAGACGGCGGTCTGTGCGCAGGCCGGATGATTTCCCTCTATTCCGGACCTTTTCAGCAACCAACCGGTCGAAAACTATCGCCGGATCACAAGAAAACAGGTCTACATGATGAAACTTACCCTAGCGGCAGCTTTTGCTGCCGGCTTGATGTGCTTTGCTGCCAACGCGCAGGAAGATCCGGGCCGCATGCACGGCGCCGATGTCCCCACCAACGCGAAATCGGCCGTCAAGGACAAGCAGGCAACCCATGATGAGCGGGAGGACAGAACTGCCGCGGCGCCCAAGGCGATTTCGGCCGGTTTTGCCGATCGCGGCAAGATCATTATCACGCCAGCCCGCGACGATGCCCAGGGCCGGAAAGGGAACGGCCGCGCCGACGCGCGCGTGGCAAAGGCGGACGCCGCCGAGAAGCCGGC
Source organism: Mesorhizobium sp. (assembly GCA_030698645.1). Taxonomy (GTDB): domain Bacteria; phylum Pseudomonadota; class Alphaproteobacteria; order Rhizobiales; family Rhizobiaceae; genus Mesorhizobium_A. Next base: position 1,000 of record JAUYMV010000017.1, on the reverse strand, counting down.
CGCGTCGGTGAAGTCCGTCGAGTTCGCCGAGCAGGGCGTCATCGTCGTCGTCCCGTCGGTCGACGGCATCACGACCGGCTCGATCGGCGCGCGCAAGTCCCCGGAACTGGTCGCCACCGCTCGCGACGGCAAGACCGAGAACGTCGCGCGTGGCGAGAAGACCGTGACGATGACGGCATCGTCCGGCAGCTACGGCGCGATCATCGCGCGCTACGCCGCGGTCTACGGCGTTCCGGTGTCGCTGGCGCACGCGGTCATCCGCGTCGAGAGCAATTACCGGCCGGGCGCGCGCGGCAGCGCCGGCGAAGTCGGCCTGATGCAGATCAAGCCCGCGACGGCGCGCGGCCTCGGCTATTCGGGCTCGGTCAAGGGGCTCTACAATCCCGACACCAACATCCGCTACGGGATGAAATATCTCGGCATGGCGCACAAGCTCGGCGGCGGTTCGACCTGCGGCACGATCCTGAAATACAATGCCGGCCACGGCGCCAAGCGGATGAATCCCGTTTCGGCCGCCTATTGTTCCAAGGTCAAGCGCCACCTCGGCGCCTGACGCAATTCGGCCGGCGCCGTCGTTTCGACGGCGCCGGCCTTGCGTTTTTCCCGCCGAACCCCTTTATGCGTTCTGCCAGCTGGCCGGGTGGCCGCGACCGCGAGAGCCGAAAGGCTGCGGTCGAGGAAAGTCCGGGCTCCATGGAAACACGGTGCCGGTTAATTGCCGGCGGGGGCGACCCCAGGGAAAGTGCCACAGAAAGTAAACCGCCCCGCCTTTCGATCGGCCGCTCGCGGGCCGATGGAATGGCGGGGCAAGGGTGAAAGGGTGGGGTAAGAGCCCACCGCGCGACTGGCAACAGGAGCGGCACGGTAAACCCCATCGGGAGCAAAACCGAATAGGGATGACGCGGAGGGCAACCTCCAGGCTGTTTCCGGTCCAGTCATCCGGGTGGGTTGCATCAGGCGGGCAGCAATGTCCGCCGCAGATGAATGGCCACCACGTTCC
>JAUYMV010000016.1 GCA_030698645.1 Mesorhizobium sp. | reverse complement strand
CGCTACGCGGCGTCGCGAACCGAGACGACAACCTGCTTCCCAAGCACGGCCAGCGCGTCCTTCAGAACGCCGAGCTTGGTAGGATGGTCGGGATCGAGAATGCGATAGGGCTCGTTCGGCGATTTGCCGAGCCGTCGCGCGAATTCGACCTTGGACAAGCCGGATGCCGCAAAAGCCTCTATCAAGGCAATCTTGAGCGCCGTTTCCGCGTCGACCGGCACGGCGATCAGTGACTTGCCCCTTGCCATCGGTTCGGGGATCGCCTTTTGATCGGCTAGCCTGCCGCGCAGCGCCACCCCGAGAGCGTCCGTCGCGCTTTCGAAAGCATCTCTCATGTCTTCGCCTTGGGTGATCGCCTCTGGGACATCCGGAAAGCTAACAAGAAATCCGCCGTCTGGTTCAGCTACAAAACGCGCCATGAATACATAGTCCATGCATATCTCCGCTCGTGGCCACAATCGGCCGGGTGTCGCACTCACAGCGGGACCTATGGTCATTCGATCCCCAACTGATCCTTGATGAGTCTCACATAGCCGGGCCTCAACTCGCCCGACTTGATCGTGGTGACCTTGTCGCCAAAGTATACGCGATAGTGCGAGCCCTTGCCCCGGGCAACGATCACGTCGAACCGTTCGCCACGCACCCGGGAGATCTTGCGAAGTTCGCGGATCAATGCGTCGCGATTCATTCAACGGCTCAGCTCAGGTGACTATCTCGCAAAAATGCGAGACATTCAAGAGTGGGCAGAGAGACCGAGGATCCCCCGACCTAGACCCGCTCCACCGCCATCGCCGTCGCCTCGCCGCCGCCGATGCAGAGCGTCGCGACGCCGCGCCTGACGTCGCGCGCGGCCATCTCGGCGAGCAGCGTGACGATGATGCGCGCTCCCGATGCGCCGATCGGATGGCCGAGCGCGCAGGCGCCGCCATTGACGTTGACCTTGTCGTGCGGCAGGTCGAGTTCGCGCATGGCGGCCAGCGCCACCACGGCGAAGGCCTCGTTGATCTCATAGAGATCGACGTCCTTCGCCGACCAGCCGACCCGGTCCAGCAGCTTCGACACCGCTCCGATGGGCGCCGTCGAGAACCAGGCCGGCGCCTGCGCATGGCTGGCATGGCCGCGGATGACGGCCAGTGGCGCGATGCCGCGGCGCTCGGCTTCCGAGCGCCGCATCATGACCAGCGCCGCGGCGCCGTCCGAGATCGACGACGAGTTCGCCGCCGTCACCGTGCCGTCGGGGCGGAAGGCCGGCTTCAGCGTCGGGATCTTCTCCGGCCGCGCCTTGCCGGGCTGCTCGTCTTCGCCCACTTCGCCGACCGCCACGATCTCGGACCGGAAGCGGCCTTCGGCGATCGCCTTCCGCGCGCGGTCGAGCGAGGCCAGCGCGAATGCGTCCTGCATGTCCCGGGTGAACTGGAAATGCTGCGCGGTGTCCTCGGCGAAGGTGCCCATGAGGCGGCCCTTGTCGTAGGCGTCCTCCAGCCCGTCGAGGAACATGTGGTCGATCACCCGGCCATGGCCGAGCCGCATGCCCGCGCGCGCCTTGTCGAGCAGATAGGGGGCGTTGGTCATGCTCTCCATCCCGCCGGCAACCGCGATCGCCGCCGAGCCCGACGCGATCGCATCATGCGCCAGCATCGCCGCCTTCATGCCCGAGCCGCACATCTTGTTGACGGTCGTCGCCGGCACGCTGTCGGGAAGGCCCGCGCCGAGCGCCGCCTGGCGCGCCGGGGCCTGGCCGAGGCCCGCCGGCAGAACGCAGCCGAACACCACTTCGTCGATCTCGTTAGCGGCGACGCCAGACTGCGCCATGGCCGCCGCGATCGCCGCCTTGCCGAGTTCCGGCGCGGTGCGGTCCCTGAGCGCGCCCTGGAAGCCGCCCATGGGCGTGCGCATGGCGGCGACGATGACGATCGGATCTGCGGACATGGCTGGCTCCCTATTGTTCAAGACTGGACAAAGCGCGGAAGCGCCGCGGCGTCAAGCGGGAACCCGCGCGGCGCGCACCATTCATGCCGATCGCTTTGCCAGAGGTCCCCCGATCCAGGCAATCGGCCGCGCGTCTATTCGTGCCGGAGCGCCTCGATCGGATTCAGCCGCGCGGCCTGGCGCGCGGGAAAATAGCCGAACCCCATGCCGATCAGCGCCGAGAACACGAAGGCAAGCGCGATGATGCTCGGGCTGGTGACGAAGGGAATGCCCAGATAGACGCCGACGCCGAAGGCAAGGCCCAGGCCGAACAGGATGCCGACGATGCCGCCGAACAGCGCCAGCACCGTCGCCTCGACGAGGAATTGCGTCAGGACCTGGCTCTCGAGCGCGCCGATGGCGAGCCGGATGCCGATCTCGCGCGTGCGCTCGGTCACCGACACCAGCATAATGTTCATGATGCCGATGCCGCCGACCAGCAGGCTGACGGCCGCGACGGCTCCGAGCAGGCCGGTCAGGATACTGGTGGTTCCGGCCATGGTGGCGACGATCTGCGTCATGTCGTTGACCGAAAAGTCGTCCTCCTTGCCGGACACGATGCCGCGCCGCTCGCGCATCAGGCGCTCGATGTCGGCCTGGACCTTCTTGGTGGCGACGCCGTCGCGCGCCGACACCAGGATGGTATCGACGTCGCTGTTGCCGGCCATGCGGCGCTGAAAGGTGCGCAATGGCATGAGAACGGTGTCGTCCTGGTCCGTGCCCATGCTGGACTCCCCCTTCTCGCCGAGCACGCCGATCACCTCGCACGAGACCTTGCCGACGCGGATGCTCTTGCCGAGCGGCGACGAACTGCCGAACAGCTTTGCGCGCACGGTATCGCCGATGATGCAGACGGCAGTGCCGCGCTCCTCGGCGGGCAGGAAGGCGCGGCCGGACGCAATCGTCCAGTCGCCGACGACGAGATAGTCGGCGTTGGTGCCGGATACGGTGCTCTGCCGGCTCTCGCCGCCGAAGATGACGGTCGCCGACGTCTGCGCCATCGGCGCGACCGCGCGCAGGCCGGATATCTGGTCGCGGATCGCGGCGACATCCTTGGAGGAGAAGGATTTCGCCTGGGTGCTGGCGCGCCCCGGCCCGAACTGGCCGGGCCGCACGAACAGCATGTTGCTGCCGAGCTTGCCGAGCTCCTCGGTCACCCGGGCGGTCGTGCCGTTGCCGATCGTCACCATCGCGATGACCGCGGCGACGCCGATGACGATGCCGAGGATGGTCAGGAACGAACGCATCGGATTGCGCAGAATGGCCTGCGCGGCGAGCTTCAAGGTTTCATAGAACACCGGTCGGCTCCTGCACCATGTCGGACTCGATCCGGCCGTCGAGGAATCGGATGACCCGGCGCGCATAAAGCGCGATGTCGTCCTCGTGGGTCACCATGATCACGGTGAGGCCCTCGTCGGTGTTGAGACGGGTGACGATGCCCATGATCTCGCGGCTGATCTTCGTATCGAGGTTGCCGGTCGGCTCGTCGGCGAGCAGGACCGTGGGGCTGGTGACGATCGCCCGCGCGATCGCCACGCGTTGCTGCTGGCCGCCGGACATCTCCGCCGAGGTATGATTGGCGCGGTCGGCAAGGCCGACCTGGCTGAGCGCCCGCAGCGCGAGCCGGCGCCGATCCACCTCGTTCATGCCGCGATAGATCAGCGGCAGCTCGACGTTCTCGACGGCGGTGGTGCTGGCGAGCAGGTTGAACCCCTGGAAGACGAAGCCGATCATATGACGGCGCAGCAGCGTCCGCTCGTCGCGATTGAGGCCGCCCACCGGAACGCCCTGGAACAGGTATTCGCCCGACGTCGGCACGTCGAGACAGCCCATGATGTTCATGGCCGTCGACTTGCCCGAACCCGACGGTCCCATGATCGCGACGAACTCGCCGCGCGCGATCGAGAGGTCGACGCCGTCGAGCGCGCGCACCTCGGCCTCGCCGCTGCCGTAGACCTTGGTCAGGCCGCGAAACTCGATCAGAGGAGGGAGAGAAACGTCCAAGGCCGCCGTCTCAATTGGCCGCGACGGCGTCGAGAACGACCGAGTCGCCCTCGACGAGGTCGCCTGATTTCAGCTCGGTGTTCTGACCATCGGTCGCCCCGGTCACCACCGTCGCCTCGACCGGCGCCTTGTCGCGCATGACCCACACGGTGCGCGAACCGCCGGGGGGTTCGGGGCTGGTCGACGAGCCCGTGCTCGGCGGCCTGAACATGCTGAACAGCCCGCCGCCGGAGCTTTCCACCACCGGTGGCGTGTAGCGCAGCGCCGCATTCGGCACGAGCAGGGCAGCGCGGACGGTGTTGACGACGATGTCCGCCGTGGCGGTCATGCCGGGCCGCAGGAGCAGTTCGGTGTTGTCCACCGCGAGCAGGGCCTTGTAGGTCACCACGTTGTTGATCGTCTCGGAGACGAAGCGGATTTCGGTGATTTCGGCCGGAAACGGGCGGTCGGGATAGGCGTCCACCGTGAAGGTCGCGGACTGCCCGACCGCGACATTGCCGATATCGGCCTCGTCGACATCGACCTGGGCCTCCATGCGCTTCAGATCGCCGGCGATGGAGAACAGCACCGGCGCGGCAAGCGAGGCGGCGAGCGTCGAGCCTTCGTTGATGTCGCGGGTCAGCACGATGCCGTCGATCGGCGAAGTGATCAGCGTCTTGGAGAGATTTATCTCGGCGAGCTTCAGATCGGCGTCGGCGACGAGCACCTCAGCCTCCACGGCCTTGAGCGCGGCGGCGGCGGCGTCCATGGCGAGACGCGTATCCTCGAGCGTCTGGGTCGCCATGAAGCCCCGCTCGAACAGTGCCGCTTGGCGCTCGTAGGTAGCGATCGACGCGTTCGCCGTCGCCTTGGCCTTGGCGACGTTAGCATTGGCGACGACCAATCGGGCCCGCGCGCTGGCGACGCTGGCCTGGAGCGTATCGGCATCAAGCTCGGCCAGCACATCGCCGCGATAGACGACGCTATTGTAGTCGACATTCACCTTGCGGACGATGCCGGATATGGCCGTCGAGACATCGACCTGGGTGATCGGCTGTACGGTGCCGGTCGCGGTCACGATCACGGTCAGATCGCCCCGGGTGACCTTCTGCGTCGTGTAGACATAGCCACTGCCCTGCGCGAAATAGGCCCAGGCGACATAGCCTGCCGCGACAAGGGCCGCGCCGATGAGGAGCCAGCGCAACGTCCGGCCCGCAGCACGCGTCGGCGCGGGCGCCGCTTCGCCGAGTACATCGCGCAATGAGGGCGCCGACGCGCCGTCCTTGACGACCCGCGAGGGGGCCGCGCCGTCGGTGGGGGAATCTTTGGCCACGCTTGCCTCGCTGAAAAGTTGATGTGTCGAGTGACAGCCTTTCGGTCTCCGGTCGTTGACGTGAATCAAAAACGCGGCAGATCCGGTGCCGCGCGCGACGTGCGGCGGGCAAAGGCGACCCCGACGGCGGACCTGACTGCTTGACGAATGTAATAACATAACATATCAAGC
>JAUYMV010000014.1 GCA_030698645.1 Mesorhizobium sp. | reverse complement strand
CTTGCCGGCGACGGGCCAAGCGCCGTGGCGAAGTCCGGCGCGCTGGAGGACTGAGCGCCGGCCGCAAGGTGCGGCCTTCCGCTTCTGGCCCTCGCGATGGCGCGGATTTTGCCAAGCGCCGCGGCATAGTCTATTCAGTGTCGATGACGCATTCGATCACCGATCTCGTCCGCGGGATGCGGGACACGCGGCTTGCGACGCTGCCGGTCCTGCTCATCGCGATCGTGGCGGCCGGGATCGGCGTGTTCCTGTCGATCGCCCATGAAATGGGCGAGGGCGAGATCGACGCGCTCGACACGCGGCTGTTGCTGATGCTGCGCAATCCGGCCGATCCGTCCGACCCGATCGGGCCGCCCTGGCTGGAGGAGGCGGCGCTCGAAATCACCGCGCTCGGTGGCTATCCGGTCATCGTCCTGACGCTCGCCGTCGTCATCGGCTATCTGCTGATGGCGAAAAAACTCGGGCCGGCGCTCTACGTCTTCCTGTCGGTGTCGGTGGGAACGCTGCTCAGCCAGGCGATGAAGCGCTTCTACGACCGGCCGAGGCCCGACATCGTCGCGCATCTCGACGTCATCCACACGGCGAGCTTTCCGAGCGGCCACGCGATGATGTCGACGGTCGCCTATCTGACGCTCGCCACGCTGATCGTCCGGCTGGTCGACGATTTCCGCGTGCGCGCCTATGTCATGTCGGTGGCCATCGCGGTCTCGGTGCTGGTCGGCATCAGCCGGGTCTATCTCGGCGTCCACTGGCCGAGCGATGTCGCGGCCGGCTGGGCGCTGGGGGCGGCCTGGGCGAGCTTCTCCTGGCTCGTCGTGTCGGCGTTGCGCCGGCTGCGGCGCCAGGAGGAAGCGGCGGCGCCGGCGTCAGGCGGATAGGCCGATCATCGCGACCTGTTTTCACGGGCCGAATTCGCCGCGCGGCGGGTGTTTTCCCGCAACAACTGCTATCCGCGCCGCTGCGCACCGCGCAACGGCGCTGTCCGATCGCCTGCGTCTCGTCTCGCGCTGAAACGGCTCAGCAGGAATTGGTGAAATCGCAGCCATCCTTTATCGCGTCGTCGATATTGGCAACGTCCTCGCGCGCCTCGGCTTCAGCGTCGACAACAGGGCTGGTGACGGCATCGTCCGGTGGATCGACAAGCGCGCCGACTCCGTGCGGGCCGATGTAGTTTCCGTCAACATCGAAATTCGGATTCCCCTGACGGTCGAAATGCGGCGTCATGTCGACATCCTGGCTGTGGTCTTCGAGACGGGCCATCTCGTGGTCGTTGAAGGTCACGGTCGGTTGAAAATTGACGACGTTCTGCTGGATGTTGGTGATGTTGTTGGTCACCTGATTGCGCTGCACGTTCACCATCGGACCGTAGCCGATGAAATCGCCGCGGTTCGAGTAGCGGCGGGCCGTAACGTCCATGGTGCCCACGCGTCCGTGGTGGTATCCGTGCATTTCGGCGAAGACACCGCGGCACCCGCCGTTCACCCAGATATGTCCGGTGGCGGGATTGAAACCCCAGGTGTTGTTGATAATGCAGGCGTTTCTGCCGATTTGCCGAACCAGGATGGGCGTGCTGAAACGCGTCGAGCACTCGTGATACCCGCGTGTCGGAGTGCTGCACACAATCGTGTCATTGGCCGCCGTCGCTTGCGACACGTAAAGAACGGCCATGAACGATGTCGCAGCGAACGCAGCCTTTGCCGTAAGATCCATCATTGCTTCTCCTCAATTGACGATCGCAAGGAAGTTACTTGCGATCGATTGCCGCGACAAGACTTGGCGTCAACAACCGGACAAGCTCGCGCCTGGCGTTCCGCCGATCGCGGCGGGCCCGCAGATTTCATATTGCGTCGGCCCGCTTTCGCCGCTAGGGAACTCGGTATGATCAAAGTGTCGACGATTGCGAACTGGTGGTGGCCCGCATACTAGCGGCCCAGCTTGCGCGCGTGCGTGGAACAAGGTGGTGGCCGCATCGGGATATCCGGGGCGGCCTTTTTCTTTGCAATGTCCCCGGGACGCCTGACGGCCGCGAAACGGGTGAACGGAGAGCAGGGACATGAGCACTGAACAATTGGCCGACGGCGCCGAACGCTTCGTCACGGCCGGCGGCGTGACGATCACCAGGCGGCGCGTCGCGACCCCCTATGCGGGCGCCATCGAGGCCTATATCGACGGGCTGAATTCGCGGCGCGGCGCGGTGTTTTCCTCCAATTACGAGTATCCCGGCCGCTACACGCGCTGGGACACCGCCATCATCGATCCGCCGATCGCGATCAGCGCCATCGGCCGCGCCATGCGCATCGAGGCGCT
>JAUYMV010000013.1 GCA_030698645.1 Mesorhizobium sp. | reverse complement strand
CCTTGATCAAGGCGCGCTTGTTGCCGAACACGGCGTAGACGGTTTCCGGCGACACCGAGGCATCTCGCGCGATCGAAGCGATCGTCGTGCGGGTCCAGCCGTCGCGCAGGAATGCCGCGTGCGCCGACGCGAGAATGGCGTTGCGGGTATCCGCAGCACTCTGTTGCCGGCGCGCCGAGCGATAGGCGCGTTTGGGCTTTACTTCTTCCACCAATTCGATACAGTTCCTATGTATTTAATACATCGATGCCAAACTAGCCGAACCTCATGGTTTTGGCTAGCGCGTCAATTCGAGACGGAGGTCGCCACCATGCTGGCAAGATACGCGTTGCAGTTCGTCGATATCATAATCATCGCACTTCTCGCCGGTACCGTGTTCGGTGTCTGGCGCGGCTATGACCCCGCCGGCTACTCGCCCGCGGCGTTCCTCGAAATCCACCAGGGCGCGGTACGCGGGCTGAACACGTTGCTGCCGGCGATGGGCGCCGCGGCGTTGTTACTCACCGGCTGGCTTGCCTGGGGCGCGAAGGGAACGTTGCTGCCCTTCAGGCTCTATCTGGTGGCCATGGTCGCGATGGTCGCCGCCGGCCTCGTCACGCGTTTCGGCAACCAGCCGATCAACGCGACCGTCATGACATGGACTGCGGACGCCATACCGTCCGGATGGGAGGAACTGCGCGATACCTGGTGGCGCTGGCACATGATCCGTGTCGGAGCGACAATTGCGGCCCTGGCGCTGCTCGTCGCAGCGGTGATGTCCGACTTGTCGGAGCGGTCTGTGGCCGGCTGACACCTTGATCTCGCGCAGGTGGCGCCGCCAGAAATCCTGTTTCAACGAAGGTCACGAACTCATCGTGCACGGCGCGCCCGGTACGAAAGGTGTTTCGCGGGTTCAGAAGCGTCCTTCGTTCTCTTTCGCCAGGCGCTCCAGCGCATCGCTGCCGGCGACATAGGTGCCGCCGGGCGTAGCGCGCCGGTAGGTCACTGAAATTTCGCGCCTGTCGGCCTCGAGCTTGTCATCCTCGCAATCATCCGTCCCCGGCTCGGTCTCGATCGCCACCGTGACCGAGAAGGCATCGGGTCCCTCGGGCATGAATGCCGGCCTCTGCGTCGATACACCGGCGCAGGACTGTTCATTGAAGGTGGAGATGGTGTCGACCAGTTCGAACCGGCCCTTGGCTAGGGCGAGCACGGCGTGGATCACGTAAGCCTGGTTGCTGTTGAAATGCGTGCTGGTGGTGACGACCAGGCCATCGCGGCCGGGCGAGAGGCCGGTCTCGGCAAAGCCCGTATGCGCATCGAAGGCGACGTCGAGCGCGTCGATCAGGCGAGGCGTGCCCGATATGTCGAACAACGCCATCGGCGCCAGACCCTCGGCGAAATCCGCGGAGCGCCCGAGATCGAGCAGCAGCAGGACATAGCGCGTGCCTGCCGTCTCGAAATGCACGGCGGGGATTGTGGAGAGAAAGAAGCGCTCCGGCGTCGCGCCGCCATAGTCGGGCGATGCCGCATGGCGCATCGGGAGAACCTTCGAACCGGCATAGCTTCCCTGAGCCTTCGCCAGGTCCGGCACGATCTGGCGCACCAGATCGGCATAGGTGACGCCCGGCGCCGCGACCGCATCGAGCGAAACGGACTGCGGCCCGTCCGCGGCGATTGCCCGGGGAATCGCGAGCAGCATGGCCAGAAGCAGCCCGACTGAAATGATCGCGCGCCCGGACATGGCTACCGCACGAAGGTCACGAAATCTTCGAGCGCAGCGCGCTCGGTGCGAAAACTGTTCTCCGGCTTGGACGTGTCCTCGTAGCCGAGCGCCATGCCGCAGGTGACGATCTCCTCGTCGGGGATGCCGAGAACCGGCCGGATCTGCTTGTGGTAGGGCGCGAACGCCGCCTGCGGGCAGGTGTGCAGGCCCCTGCCCCTGGCCGCGATCATGATCGACTGCAGGAACATGCCGTGGTCGATCCACGAGCCATGGTTCAGGCGCCGGTCGATGGTGAAGATCATGCCGACGGGCGCATCGAAGAAGACGAAGTTGCGATCGTGCTGGGCGCGCATCTGGTTGACGTCGCGCTTGGGGATCCCGAGCGCGTCGTAGAGCGCGAAGCCGACGGCGCGGCGGCGCGAATAGTAGGGCTCGAAGAACTTGTCGGGATAGTATTTGTATTCGTCCCAGGCGACCTTCTCGGCGCGGATGCCGGAATCGAGCACGGCGCGGCTGATCTCGTCCTTGCGAGCGCCCGTCGTGACATAGACCTTCCACGGCTGCATGTTGGTGCCGGACGGCGCCCGCGACGCGACGGCCAGGATGTCGCGGATCGTCTGTTCGTCGACCGCTTCGGGCAGGAAGGCGCGCACGGACCGCCGCGACAGGATCGCCTCGTCGACGATCGCCGCCTCGTCCAATGGCATCTGCTTCGGTTTCGGCACGGCCATCGGCACGGTCTTTCGATGATTGGACCAACAGACTGGCGCAATATGCGCGCGCTGCCTTGTGCCAGCCCTTCGCACAGGCGTGGCGCACCCTGCAACCGGTTTGATGTCAGATGAAATTCTGCTTGAATTTTTCATCGAACGCGGTGAGATGAAAATCAAATGAATTCTTTCACGAAAAGCCATGCAGCGGCAGCCTGATTCCATGCGCGACGGCATGCATCTCGCGAACGATCTGCGCGCGCTGCGCAAGGTGCGCGGCCTGACGCTCGCGGATCTCGCGGCGACGCTCGGGCGTTCGATCGGCTGGGTGAGCCAGATCGAGCGCGGCCTGTCGCGCCCGGCGATCGGCGATCTGCGCGCCTTTGCCGGGGCCTACGGAGTCCCTATCAGCCTGTTCTTCGCGCATGACGTGCCGTCCGAGGCCGAGCGCGGCGTGATCGTGCGCGCCGGACGCCGCCGCGCGCTTGGTACAGCGGAATCGGGCCTCGTGGAGGAACTGCTGTCGCCCGATCTCGGCGGTAGTTTCGAATTGCTGCGCTCGGAGTTCGCGGCGGGCGCGGGGCCGAGGGAGGCGGCTGTTCGCGCCACCGAGGAGGCCGGCTACGTGGTCTCCGGCCGCTTCGACATCGAGATCGACGGCGTCTGGCACGCGCTTGGCGAAGGCGATTCGTTTCGCTTTCGCGAAAAGCCGTTCCGCTGGCGCAATCCGGGCGACGTGCCGGCCGTCGTCATCTGGGCGGTCGCGCCGCCGGTCTATTGAGGAGCAAAGGTATGGCCGATCTTCCCTCCACGGCACGCGTCGTCATCATCGGCGGCGGCGCGGTCGGCGTCTCGTCGCTCTACCATCTGGCGAAAGCCGGCTGGACCGACTGCGTGCTCCTGGAAAAGAACGAGCTGACCTCGGGTTCGACCTGGCATGCCGCCGGCAATGTGCCGACCTTCTCGTCATCCTGGTCGCTGATGAACATGCAGCGCTATTCGGCCGGCCTCTACCGCGGCCTTGCCGACGCGGTCGGCTATCCGATGAACTCTCACGTCACCGGCTCGGTCCGCCTCGCCCACACGCGCGAGCGCATGCGCGAATTCGAGCGCGCCAAGGGCATGGGCCTCTACCAGGGCATGGCGATCGAGGTGATCGGCGCGGATGACATCAAGGCGCGCTATCCCTTCCTTGAGACGCACGACCTGCAGGGCGCGCTCTACGATCCGAACGACGGCGACATCGACCCGGCGCAGTTGACCCAGGCGCTCGCCAAGGGCGCGCGCGATCTGGGCGCGACCATCGTCCGTTTCTGCCCCGTCACGGGCGTCCGCCGCGACGGCCATGAATGGGTGGTGGCGACCGCGCAGGGCGAAATCCGCTGCGAATATGTCGTCAACGCCGCCGGCTACCGCGCTCGGGAGGTCGGACGCATGTTCGGCCGCGACGTGCCGATGATGGTGATGAGCCATCAATACATATTGTTCGACGAGATTCCGGAGCTCGCCGCCTGGTCGAAGGAAGTCGGCCACAAGCTGCCGCTGCTGCGCGACGTCGACTCGTCCTACTATCTGCGCCAGGAAAAGAACGGCATGAATCTCGGCCCCTACGAGCGCAAATGCCGCGCCCACTGGGCGAGCGATGGCGACCCGATGCCCGACGATTTCTCCTTCCAGCTCTTCCCCGACGACCTGGAGCGGCTCGAATGGTATCTGGACGACGCGGTGCGCCGCGTGCCGATCCTCGGCACCGCGGGCCTCTCCAAGGTCATCAACGGCCCGATCCCCTACGCGCCCGACGGCAATCCGCTGATCGGCCCGATGCCGGGCGCCAGGAACGCCTTCGAGGCCTGCGTCTTCACCTTCGGCATCGCCCAGGCCGGCGGCGCGGGCAAGGTGCTCGCCGAATGGGTGACCGAGGGCGCGACGGAATGGGACATGTGGTCCTGCGACCCCCGCCGCTTCACCGCCTTCGCCGCCGCGCCCGACTATGCGGTCGCCAAGGGCATGGAGATCTACGGCCACGAATACGCCATCTCGTTTCCGCGCCATGCCTGGCCGGCGGGGCGCGGGCGAAAACTGTCGCCGATCCACGACCGCATCGCGGCGCTCGGCGCCCAGTTCAACGCCTACAACGGCTGGGAGCGCGCGACCTGGTATGCCAAGCCGGGCGACGACACGTCGGAAGAAGCGACGCAGACCTTCGACCGCGACGGACCCTGGCAGCAGCGCATCCGCGAGGAATGCCTGGCCGTCCGCGACGCGGCGGGCATCCTCGACCTCCCCGGCTTTTCGCGCTATCGCGTGGAAGGCCCCGGCGCGCGCGACTGGCTCGCCTCGCTCACCACCGGCCTGATCCCGAAGCCCGGTCGCATCGGCCTCGCCTATTTCGCCGACGCCAAGGGCCGCATCGTCACCGAAATGTCCATCATGGCGCTGGCCGAAGATCTCTTCTTCCTGATCACCGCCTCGGTCGCCGAACTGCACGACTTCGAGTGGCTCGAAAGCCATCTCCCCCAAGCCACTCAAGTGACTCTGCAAAACGTCACCGACGCCTTCGCCTGCCAGATCCTGACCGGACCGAACGCGCGGAAAATCCTCGCCGACGTCTCTGAAGCCGACCTTGCCTCCGGCTGGCTGACGCATCAGTCGGTGCAGATCGCCGGCCGCTGGTGCCAGCTGGTCCGCGTCTCGTTTGCCGGCGAGCTCGGCTGGGAAATCCACACCAAGGTCGCCGATACCCCCGCGATCTTCGACGCGATCTGGGCCGCCGGCCAGAAGCACGGCCTGAAACCCTTCGGCATGTTCGCGCTCGATTCGCTGCGGCTCGAAAAAGGCTACCGCGCCTGGAAGCAGGACCTGTCGACCGACTACACGGTGCTGCAGGGCGGGCTGGAGCGCTTCGTCAGATGGGACAAGCCGGATTTCCTCGGCAAGGCGGCGCTCGCCAACGAGAAGCAGCAGGGCGTGACGAAGCGTTTCGTGACGCTGGTGCTCGACGATCCCGGCGCCTGCGACGCGCCCTACATGTCGACGCTCTGGCACGACGGCAGGATCGTCGGTGAGACGACGTCGGGCGGCTGGGGCCATCGCGTCGAGAAGTCGATCGCGCTCGGCATGCTGCGCGCGGACCTGGCGGAGCCTGGAACGGCGATTGAGGTCGAGATCTTCGGCGAACGATTTGCCGCGACCGTGCAAAGAGACGAGCCGCTGTGGGATCCGAGAAACGAGAGGATTCGGGCGTAGCTCCCTTCTCCCCGTCACTATACGGGGAGAAGGTGCCGGCAGGCGGATGAGGGGCAGCGCAAGGTTGGACAGATGGATATGATGACGAGAAACCCAGACACGGCAACGTTCGCGCTGCCCCTCACCCGGCCCTCCGGGCCACCCTCTCCCCGTAAACGGGGCGAGGGGGTCGCGAGCGTTTGTGCCAAGAGCCCCCTCACCGGCCCTTCGGGCCACCTCTCCCCCTGGCAGGGGGAGAGGAATCGCCAATTGTCGTGGGGGGCGCACGGTTGTCGGTTGCTGACCGGGGTTGACAAGGTGCCGGCCAATGGAAGGCGCACGACGCCCGAACCGCGTTTCCTCTCCCCCTCCCAGGGGGAGAGGTGGTTCGCAAAGCGAACCGGTGAGGGGGTTGGCACTGCCGCATTCAAAAAGCGCGTCCAGGCACCGACATTCGCTGAAGGAGCCACCGCATGACCTCCGTCATCCTCACCGACGGCGGCATGGGCCAGGAGCTTCTGCGGCGCTCCTCCACCCCGCCCACCCCGCTCTGGTCCGCGCGCGTTCTGATGGACGAGCCGGATCTCGTGCGCGAACTGCATGTCGAGTTCATCCACGCCGGCGCCCGCGTCATCACGCTGAACACCTACGCCGCGACGCCCGAGCGCCTCGCCCGCGAGGGCGCCGGCGACATGTTCCAGACCCTGCAGAAGCGCGGCATCGACCTGGCGCGGGCGGCGCGCGACGCGACGGGCGACTGCGCCATCGCCGGCTGCCTGCCGCCGCTGTTCGGCTCCTACGCCCCGGCGCTGACGATTTCCTACGAGGACACGCTCGACATCTACCGCCGCATCGTCGCCGAGGAGGCCGATCACGTCGACCTGTTCCTCTGCGAGACGATGGCATCGGCCGACGAAGGCCGCGCCGCGGCGACAGCGGCCGCCGAGAGCGGCAAGCCGGTCTGGGTGTCGTGGACGCTGGCAGACGACGGACCGCAAGCCCGCCTGCGCAGCGGCGAGACGCTTGCCGCGGCCTCCGCGGCGCTCGGCTCCCTCGACATCGCCGCCCGCCTCGTCAACTGCTCCCGCCCCGAGACGGTCGACGCCGCAATCGACGCGCTGAAGGCGCTCGGCGGCACCATCGGCGCCTATGCCAATGGCTTCACCGGGACCGACGCGCTGAAGCATGGCGGCACCGTCGAGGTGCTGCATGCGCGCCACGATCTCGATCCCGCCGCCTATGCGGGCTTCGCGCTCGGCTGGGTCGAGAACGGGCTGGACATCGTCGGCGGCTGCTGCGAAGTCGGCCCATCCCACATCGCCGCGCTGCGCGACCGCCTGTTGGCCGCCGGCCACACCATCTCCGGAGTTCCCCATGCCTAAGCCTTCATCCCGCCTCACCGGCATCATCCCCTCCGGCAAGGATGGCTGGGAGGTGCATTTCGAGGCCATGACCCGCAAGCAGGCGGGCCAGCCGATCGTCATGCTGTCGGTCGGCGACCACGACTTCGACACGCCGTCGGAAACGGTCGAGGCCGCGGTCCGTCTCGTCCGCGAGGGCTACCATCACTACACGCAGCTGCCCGGCCTGCCGCGCCTGCGCGAGGCGATGGCGAAGCTCTCGACGCAATGCACCGGCCTGCCCACCATGGCCGACCAGATCATCGCCGCGCCGGGCGGCCAGGCCGCTCTCTTCGCCGCGGTCCAGGCGACCTGCGACGCCGGCGACCACGCCATCGTCGTCGCCCCCTATTACGCCACCTACCCTGGCACCTTCCGCGCCGCCGGCGCGAGCTTCACGATCGTCGAGGCGCATGCCGAGGACGGTTTCCAGCCGCGCGCCGAGGACATCGAGAAGGCGATCCTGCCGAACACGCGCGCCATCCTGATCAATTCGCCGAACAACCCGACGGGCGCGGTCTATTCGCGCGGAAGCCTCGAAGGCATCGCCGATATCTGCCGGCGCCACGATCTCTGGCTGCTCTCCGACGAGGTCTACTGGACGCTCGGCGGCGGCGAGCATCTCTCGCCGCGCGCGCTGCCCGGCATGGCCGAGCGCACGCTGGTCATCAACTCCATGTCGAAGAGCCATGGCATGACCGGCTGGCGCATCGGCTGGCTGACCGGGCCGGCCGACATCGTCAATCTGCTGATCACGCTCAACCTCGTTTCGACCTATGGGCTGACCGATTTCGTCAGCCGCGCGGCCATCGAAGCGATCGAGAACGGCTGGGGCGTCAAGGAGATCGCCGCGCTCTACGCGGCGCGCCGCCAGGTCTTCCTCGACGCGATGCACGGCACCAACGGCATCACCGTGCGCGGCTCGGAGGGCGGCATGTATGTCATGCTCGACATCCGCGCCATCGAGCCCGACGACGAGCGATTTGCATGGGGATTGCTCGACACCGAACAGGTCGCCGTCATGCCAGGCTCTTCTTTCGGCGAGGCGGCGGCGGGCCACATCCGCATCTCGCTCTGCCAGCCGGAGGAGGTCCTGCGCGACGCCGCGATGCGGATTCGCCGGTTCATCGGCACGCATGCCGAGCGGAGCGCGGCGGAATGACCACCCTCCCCCAACGCGCCCGCGCCGTCATCATCGGCGGCGGCATTTCCGGCTGCTCGATTGCCTATCACCTCGCCAAGCTCGGCTGGACCGACATCGTCCTGCTTGAGCGCAAGCAGCTGACTTCTGGCACCACCTGGCACGCCGCCGGCCTCATCGGCCAGCTGCGCGCCTCGCAGAACATGACGCGGCTGGCGAAATACTCGGCCGATCTCTACGTCAAGCTGGAGGCCGAGACGGGCGTCGCGACCGGCATGCGCCAGACGGGCTCCATCACCGTTGCGCTGACCGAGGAGCGGAAGCAGGAGATCTACCGCCAGGCGTCCATGGCCCGCGCCTTCGACATCGACGTGCGCGAGATTTCGCCCACCGAAGTCAAGCAGATGTATCCGCATCTGAACGTCTCCGATGTGGTCGCCGCCGTCGCCCTGCCGCTCGACGGTCAGTGCGACCCGGGCAACATTGCGCTTGCCTTGGCACGCGGCGCCCGCCAGCGCGGCGCGACGATTGCCGAGAACACCAAGGTGACGAAAGTCCACACGAAGAACGGCCGCGTCTCCGGCGTATCGTGGGAGCAGAACGGCGAGCAGGGCGCCATCGAGGCCGACATCGTCATCAACTGCGCCGGCATGTGGGCGCGCGAGCTCGGGCGTCAGAACGGCGTCACCATCCCGCTGCATGCCTGCGAGCATTTCTATCTCGTCACCGAGCCGATCGCCGGCCTCGGCCGCCTGCCCGTGCTGCGCGTCCCGGACGAGTGCGCCTACTACAAGGAGGACGCCGGCAAGATGATGCTCGGCGCCTTCGAGCCGGTGGCCAAACCCTGGGGCATGGACGGCATCCGCGAGGATTTCTGCTTCGACCAGCTGCCCGAGGACATGGACCATTTCGCGCCGATCCTCGAAATGGGCGTCAACCGCATGCCGATGCTGGAAACGGCGGGTATCCACACCTTCTTCAACGGCCCCGAGAGTTTTACGCCGGACGACCGCTATTATCTCGGCGAAGCGCCGGAAGTGGGCGGCTACTGGGTCGCCGCCGGCTACAATTCGATCGGCATCGTCTCGTCCGGCGGCGCCGGCATGGCGCTGGCGCAGTGGATTCACGATGGCGAACCGCCCTTCGACCTCTGGGAAGTCGACATCCGCCGCGCCCAGCCCTTCCAGAAGAACCGCTCCTACCTCAAGGCGCGCGTCACCGAGACGCTGGGTCTGCTCTATGCCGACCATTTCCCCTATCGCCAGATGGCGTCCGCGCGCGGCATCCGCCGCTCGCCGCTGCACGAGCACCTGAAGGCGCGCGGCGCGGTGTTCGGCGAGGTCGCCGGCTGGGAGCGCGCCAACTGGTTCGCCAGGGACAGCCAGGATGCGGAGTACAGATACTCCTGGAAGCGGCAGAACTGGTTCGACAACCAGCGCGAGGAGCATCTCGCCGTCCGCAACGGCGTCGGCCTCTTCGACATGACCTCGTTCGGAAAAATCCGCGTCGAGGGCCGCGATGCGCTGGCCTACCTGCAGCGCCTCTGCGCCAACGACATGGACGTCGAGCCGGGAAAGATCGTCTACACGCAGATGCTGAACGCGCGCGGCGGCATCGAGAGCGACCTGACCGTCAGCCGCTTGTCCGACACCGCCTTCTTCCTGGTCGTGCCCGGCGCGACGCTGCGGCGCGACCTCGCCTGGCTGCGCCGGCATGTCGGCGACGCCTTCGTCGTCGTCACCGACGTGACCGCCGCCGAAGCCGTGCTCTGCCTGATGGGCCCGAAATCCCGCGACTTGATTCAAATGGTGAGCCCGAACGATTTCTCCAACGCGAACAATCCCTTCGGGACGTTTCAGGAGATCGAGATCGGCATGGGCCTGGCGCGCGCGCACCGCGTCACCTATGTCGGCGAACTCGGCTGGGAGCTCTATGTTTCGACCGATCAGGCAGCCCATGTCTTCGAGGCGATCGAGGCGGCGGGCGGTGATGTCGGCCTGAAGCTCTGCGGCCTGCACACGCTCGATTCCTGCCGCATCGAAAAGGGTTTTCGCCATTTCGGCCACGACATCACCGACGAGGACCACGTGCTGGAGGCCGGCCTCGGATTCGCGGTCAAGACCGGCAAGGGCGACTTCATCGGCCGCGACGCCGTGCTCAGGAAACGCGAGACGGGCCTCGCGCGCCGCCTCGTCCAGTTCCGCATGAAGTCCCCCGAGCCGCTGCTCTTCCACAACGAGGCGATCCTGCGCGACGGAAAAATCGTCGGCACCATCAGCTCCGGCAACTACGGCCACCATCTCGGCGCTGCGATCGGGCTCGGCTACGTGCCTTGTCCCGGCGAGAGCGAGGCCGACGTGCTCGGCTCCGCCTACGAGATCGAGATCGCCGGCGAGCGCTTCGCCGCCGAGGCCTCGCTCAAGCCGATATACGACCCGAAGGCCGAGCGGGTGAGGATGTAGGGTCTCCTCCGGACGCACAAACAAATGTCCCGGCAGGGGAGGTCAGGCTCCTGCCGGGACATTTTGATGCGCGAGCGAGCGGGGAAGATCGGTCGCGCACGGGGAAACTGCGATCATTCGACGATGTGGATCTCGGTATTGCCCGGACCGAACACTTCGACGATCTGGTAGAACGCCTCGGCGTTCTTCGGGGACAGCCGCACGCAGCCATGCGAGGCAGGCTGGCCGAGGCGCTTGACATGCGGCGTGGCGTGCACGGCGTATCCGCCATCGTAGAACACCGAATGCGGCATCGGGGCGTTGTCGTACTTCTTCGAATACCACATCTCGTGCATGCGATACGGCTTGAATGCGCCGGTCGGCGTCACATAGCCCTTGCCGGCGGTCGACACCTTCCATTCGAAGGTCGGGCGGCCGGCGACGGTGACCAGCATGGTCTGGTCGGAAATGTCCACGACGGCAACCACCTTGGCGTTGACGGCGGCATGCGAGGCGATCGGGCCGAGCCCGACGACGAAGCCGAGGCCTGCAAGGGCGACGGCGGCGATATTGATGAACCGGTTGGTCGGGGAAAACGACATTGGAGCCTCCATCTGTTCGGTCACGCGTTGTCCGCGTTTGATGGAGTGAAGATGCATCTCTCGTGTATCGGCGCTATTCCGCGCCATGCGCAGTATTGTTTCGGTTTGGTTTCCAAACGAACAACAATCGAAACCCGGACCCGCCCGGGGACGACCGAACCATGCCGACGTATCGTAGAGGCGGCCCCGAAGGCCGCCAGCAGGCAACCTTCTCCCGTGCGCGCGGCACAGTCCTGATACATCGCTGTTGCAAAGTCCGATCACACGAAGCGGCCGGTCGGGCCGCGAAGCAAAGCCGCCGCCGCGGCCAGTTGAAGGAACGCGAAGATGCGCGCCAGGACCGGATACATCATCATGGTCAGCCTGCTCTACGGCCAGGGCCTGCTCGGTCTGATCGCCGTCGGCGCGGTGATCCACAAGGAACGGCCCATCGTCGTCGAAGAGGCTTCGGCTTCGACGCATGTTCGCCTGGCGCTGAGCGGCGACGTGGTGACACGTTAAGTGC
>JAUYMV010000005.1 GCA_030698645.1 Mesorhizobium sp. | reverse complement strand
ACCGCACCACCTGCGTGCTTTTCGGCGACGGCGCCGGCGCCATGGTGCTGGAGGCCGGCGAGGGCGAGGGCACGACCGCGGACCGCGGCGTTCTCGCGATGAGCCTGCGGTCCGACGGCGTCCACCGCGACAAGCTCTATGTCGATGGCGGCCCCTCGACGACCGGCACGGTCGGCCACCTGCGCATGGAGGGCCGCGAGGTCTTCAAACATGCGGTCGGCATGATCACCGACGTCGTGAAGTCGACATTCGAGCAGGCAGGCATCACTGCCGACGATCTCGACTGGTTCGTCCCGCACCAGGCCAATCTGCGCATCATCGACGCCTCGGCGCGCAAGATGGGCATCGATCCGGCCAAGGTCGTGGCGACCGTCGGCCAGCATGGCAACACGTCGGCCGCGTCCGTGCCGCTGGCGCTTGCGGCCGCGGTCGCCGATGGCCGCATCCGCAGGAACGATCTGGTTCTCATCGAAGCAATGGGTGGCGGCTTTACATGGGGCGCTGTGCTGCTACGCTGGTGACTGGACATGTTTCACCGGGGGGGCGGTGCAACGTGTTGCTAACCGGTCCAAACCGGCACGGGCCTTGAGTTCTTGACCTTGGTCGGGCAATTTTTTACGTTGTAACGCTTCAGTTATTTTCGCTATTTCAAATTTCGCAGGATGGTCGCATGGGGGGGAAGACACTAACGCGCGCCGACCTTGCGGAAGCGGTCTACCGCAAGGTGGGGTTGTCGAGGACGGAATCCGCCCAGCTTGTCGAGATGGTGCTCGACGAAATCTGCGAAGCGATCGTCCGAAGCGAGACGGTCAAGCTGTCGTCCTTCGCGACCTTCCACATCCGTTCCAAGAACCAACGCATCGGCCGCAATCCGAAGACCGGAGAAGAGGTGCCGATCCTGCCGCGCAAGGTCATGACCTTCAAGGCTTCCAACGTATTGAAGCAGCGCATTCTGAAAGCCCATCAGCAAGCCAAGACGAAATCCGCCAAGAAAGCCGCCGACTAGGTCGGATCGTGACTTGAATGTTCCGGCACAACACGCTGGAATGATTCGCGAATCGATTCAAAACGAGGGTGCCGCGCATGGACAAGAGCCCCGACGCTTTCCGCACGATCAGCGAAGTTGCCGACGATCTCGACCTGCCGCAGCACGTGCTGCGCTTCTGGGAGACGCGGTTCACGCAGATCAAGCCGATGAAGCGGGGTGGCGGGCGGCGCTACTACCGGCCGCAGGATGTCGACCTGATCAAGGGCATCCGGCACATGCTCTACGACCAGGGCTACACCATCAAGGGCGTGCAGAAGCTGCTGCGCGAGAACGGCAACCAGTTCGTCGCCGCCGTCGGCAGCGGCGACATGGCGGCCGTGGCTGTCATCGCGGCGCGCAAGCAGGAGGCGGCCAACGGCAATGCCGAGGCGGCCGCGTCGCGCGCGGCCGAGGACGAGATGCTGGTCGGCGAACCGAAGATCAAGC
>JAUYMV010000762.1 GCA_030698645.1 Mesorhizobium sp. | reverse complement strand
CCTTGATGCCGAGTTCGCCGAGCACCTCGTGCGTCGTCTTCTGCATGATCTTGGCGCGCGGATCGTAGTTCTTGTAGACCCGGTGGCCGAAGCCCATCAGGCGGAACGGATCGTTCTTGTCCTTGGCCCGCGCGATGAATTCCGGAATGCGGTCGACATGGCCGATCTCGCCCAGCATGTTGAGCGCCGCCTCGTTGGCGCCGCCATGCGCCGGGCCCCACAGACAGGCAATGCCGGCGGCGATGCAGGCGAACGGGTTGGCGCCCGACGAGCCGGCGAGACGAACGGTCGAGGTCGAGGCGTTCTGCTCATGGTCGGCATGCAGGATGAAGATGCGCTCCATGGCGCGCGCCAGCACCGGATTGACCTTGTACTCCTCGCACGGCACCGCAAAGCAC
The DNA here is from genome assembly GCA_030698645.1 of Mesorhizobium sp. Classification (GTDB taxonomy): domain Bacteria; phylum Pseudomonadota; class Alphaproteobacteria; order Rhizobiales; family Rhizobiaceae; genus Mesorhizobium_A. The sequence goes on along the minus strand of JAUYMV010000762.1, from coordinate 1,076 downwards.
ATGTGCAGGAAGTTGGCGGCGAAGTTGAGCTCGTTCTTCGGATACACGAAGGGCTGGCCGATATGGTATTTGTAGGCCATAGCGGCGAGCGTCGGCATCTTGGCGATCAGCCGGATCGACGCGACCATGCGCTGGTGCGGATCCGAGATGTCGGTCGAGTCGTGGTAGAAGGCCGACAGGGCGCCGACGACGCCGCACATCACGGCCATCGGATGCGCGTCGCGCCGAAAGCCGGTGAAGAAGCGCGACATCTGCTCGTGCACCATGGTGTGGCGCGTCACGCGATAGTCGAAATCGTCCTTCTGCGCCTTGGTCGGCAGTTCGCCGTAGAGCAGCAGATAGCAAGTCTCCAGAAAATCGCCGTGCTCGGCCAACTGGTCGATCGGATAGCCGCGGTGAAGCAGCACACCTTCGTCGCCGTCGATATAGGTGATCTCGGATTCGCACGACGCGGTCGAGGTGAAGCCCGGATCATAGGTGAAAACGCCGGTTTCCTTGTAGAGCGCCCCGATATCGATGACGTCCGGCCCGACCGACCCGCTGCGCATCTTGAGATCCAGGGTCTTCCCGCCGATTTCCAGTTTTGCCGTCGTCATCGCAACCCCCTTCAAATCCAGAATCCGCTGTCCCGTCGATAGCGCAGCGTAACGTCCATAGCTTCTACACGGCCCCTGCTATCGCATTTGCGACGGGGTGCCAAGCTGGCCGAGCGGCCAATGCTGCAATGCAAAATCGCGCCGGTCCAGTGCAATCTTCTGGTCGGCCGTCGATTTTCGATTGGTTCACATCGGCACGCCGTGGCGCTCCCAAACCGCGCGGATAGCGGGAACCGCGGCGACGCGCCCATAGACCGCCTGCAGGTTGCGATGCACCGCGAAGAAGGCGTCGAGCGGCTCGATCCAGCTGATCAGCATGGACGCGTAGATGTCGACGGCAGACAGGTTGTCGCCCAGCATGAACGGCTTGTCGCCGAGCGCGTTGGAAAAGATTGTCCACTCGACCGCCTTGCGGGCGCGCGCCGCGGCCCAGACGCCCTCGGCGCCATCCGGATCGGTGGTGTAGCGATCCGGGTAGAA
>JAUYMV010000755.1 GCA_030698645.1 Mesorhizobium sp. | reverse complement strand
GGCCGCCGCCGACAGCCTGCAGGCGGCCGAAAACCGGCAGGCCGTGCTCGACAAGGCGGCGACCGTGGCGATCCAGGCGCTGTCGGAATCGCGCGAGGCGCGCGCCCGCGCCGAGGAGCGCCTGGCGGCCGCCGACGAGCGCCGCCGCGAGACGGAGGCGCGCATCCAGGAGGCGATCGGCGTACCGCCTCATCTGGTCATCCGCCATGCCGGGCTGGAGGAGGGCGCCGACCTGCCCGACATCGGCGAGATCGAGCGCAAACTGGAGCGCCTGCGCGTCGAGCGCGAGCGTCTCGGCGCGGTCAATCTGCGCGCCGAGGAAGAGCAGGCCGAACTGACCGAGCGGCTCGAGCTGATCGTCGCCGAGCGCGAGGACGTCATCGAGGCGATCCGCAAGCTGCGCCAGGCGATCCAGAGCCTCAACCGCGAGGGCCGCGAGCGGCTGCTCGCCGCCTTCGACGTCGTCAACGTGCAGTTCCAGCGCCTGTTCACGCATCTCTTCGGCGGCGGCACGGCCGAACTCCAGCTCGTCGAATCCGACGATCCGCTGGAAGCCGGGCTGGAAATCCTGGCCCGGCCGCCCGGCAAGAAGCCGCAGACCATGACGCTCCTGTCCGGCGGCGAACAGGCGCTGACGGCGATGGCGCTGATCTTCGCGGTCTTCCTCACCAATCCGGCGCCGATCTGCGTGCTCGACGAAGTCGACGCGCCGCTCGACGACCACAATGTCGAGCGCTTCTGCAACCTGATGGACGAGATGGCGGCGACGACCGAAACCCGCTTCGTCATCATCACGCACAACCCGATCACCATGGCGCGCATGAACCGGCTGTTCGGCGTCACCATGGCCGAGCAGGGCGTCAGCCAGCTCGTCTCGGTCGACCTGCAGACGGCGGAACAGCTGCGCGAAGCAAGCTGATTGCTGGCTTGGGCAGATCGCACTTGAAGGTACGGAATTCTTGACCCGCCCGCTTGCCCAGCGCCCGGATGTGCCGTCGTCAATGACGGCGTGGCTCCTCGTCGGCGCGCTGCTTTGTGCCGGGCTCTATTTCTTCCCGCTGCGCAATTCCGCCTTCTTCTCCGCCATACCCGGCGACGCCACCGACGGCCGGTTCAATCTCTACGTGCTCGAACACGTCTACCGCTGGATTGC
>JAUYMV010000754.1 GCA_030698645.1 Mesorhizobium sp. | reverse complement strand
CCCGCAAGGCCGGCCTGCCGTTCTCGCAGGCGATGCTCACGACCGATGCCGGGTACAATGCGACGCTCGGCGCGGCATTCCTGTCGGAGCAGCTCGGCCGCTTCGACGGCTCCTATGTGCTGACCTTCGCTGGCTACAACGCCGGCCCGCGCCGCGCCCAGGACTGGATCAAGCGCTACGGCGACCCGCGCGGCAAGCCGGTCGACGAGGTCGTTGACTGGATCGAGCGCATCCCGTTCACGGAAACGCGGCAATACGTCCAGCGCGTCATGGAAAACTATCAGGTCTACAAGGGGCGTCTGTCCGGCCGTTTCGACATTGCCGGCGATCTCGTCAACGGACGCTGACCCCCCCGCCGCCCCAGTCGCATCGGTTGCCCGCGCCAGCTCGTGATGCTTGCCGGCTTGCATTTGCCGGCGCGGGCTGCAACTTGCATCTTCCAATTCGGGCTATGCGAGAAGCCGGACCGCCTGCGTGCGGGGCCGGTGGACCGAGGGACGCAAATGCAGAACACTTCGCAGTACGACGATTTCTTCTACTCGGCGCAGGACGGGCTCAAACTCCACGCGCGCGTCTATGGCGCCGAAACGGATGCCCTGCCCGCCATCTGCCTTGCCGGCCTGACGCGCAACGCCGCCGATTTTCACGAACTCGCGCTGTCTCTCTCGACGCATCCGAAACGGCCGCGCCAGGTCATCGCCTTCGACTACCGTGGACGCGGCCGCTCGGCATACGATCCCAACTGGCGGAACTACGACGTGCTGGTCGAGGCCGCCGACATCCTGGCCGGGCTCACGGTGCTGGGCATCGAGCATGGCGCTTTCATCGGCACATCGCGCGGCGGCATCATCGTCCATGTGCTCGCCGCGATGCGCCCGGGCGCCTTGAAGGCGGTGGTGCTGAACGATATCGGCCCGGTGGTCGAAGGCGCCGGACTGGCGCAGATCCGCGCCTATCTCGAACGCGCGCCGAAACCAAAGACCTTCGCCGAGGCGATCGCCATCCAGCGCGCCGCGATGGGTCAGACCTTCTCCGCCCTCGCCGAAGCCGACTGGGAACGCATGATCCGCGCCTTCTACCGCGAGGAGAACGGCGCTCTCGTCGCCGATTTCGATCCGGCGCTGATCAGGACCGTCACGGCGGTCGACCTGAACCAGCCGCTGCCGACGCTCTGGCCGCAGTTCATGGGACTGGCGAAGCTGCCCCTGCTGGCCATCCGGGGCGAGAACTCGAAGCTGTTCGCCGCCGCCACGCTGGACGAGATGGCCAGCCGCCATCCCGGCATGGAACAGATCACCGTCGAGGGTCAGGGCCACGCGCCGCTGCTCGAGACCGGCGACCTGCCGAAGCGCATCGCTGCGTTTCTCGAGCGCGCCGATCCGCGGACATCCGCCTGACGAAACGGGCGGCGCGCTGCCCGTTTCCCGATGCTGCCGTCCACGGAACCCGATCGACATCCTGTCCGATGCCCACGGGGTCTCCGCCGCGGGTCCGACCGCACCGGAATAAGCACCGCTGCCGAAACACTCGATTCTTGAACGAAAAAACCCGGCGGTTGCCCGCCGGGTTTTGTCTGGTCAGACGACGCGCTGACTAGAAGTAGCGCGTGAAGCGGAGGTAGCCGGAAATCGTGCCGTCCGGATCGAAGCCGGGGAAGAAGCTTCCGAGATCGTCATAGTTCACCTCAGCGCGAACTTCGAAGTTCGTGACCGGAACCCAGACGATGCCGAGATCAGCTGCCCAGCCGTTGACGCCCGTGCTGATGTCCGTGCCGGCGAAGTAGAAGTCGTTGAAGTACTGGAAGCCGACAGACGCGCCGAGAGTTGGCGTGAACTGATGGTAATAAGACGCCAGCACCGACCACTCGGCGTTACCCCATGCGCCACCGGGGAAGATGTTGTTGACGCCGTTGCCGAACGCGCTACCCGTGCCGAAGGTGTTGTCGCTGTCCGCATAGTAGCCGATCAGGCGGAACGAGGAACCGGCCATGTTCGGGATGTTGATCTGCGTTCCGATCGAGGCTGCGAAGCCGCTGTCGCCAACCTGGCCTGGGGCGAAGATGGCCGTGAAGCCATTGGTGCGGTCCTCGTCGAAGCCGGCGCGGGCCCAAACGGCACCCCAGCTGGCCTGATAGCCGATAACGCCGACGACGTCGGGCATGTAGCCGTCACCTGCCAGCGCATCGTCTTCGAGCGAGATCGTGCCGAACAGACCGGATTCGCCGCCAAAGTTGTACTGGATCAGGGCGCGCTGCTGGTAACCGTAATAGAGGCCGTTCCAGGTGTGCGAGCCGTAGCTCGAAGTGCCGTTGACCGTCTCGGCCCATGCCGATTCGGTGTAGCCCATGCGCAGACCGCCGAGTTCGATATATGCCTGGTCGGCAGTGACCGGGCCGTCGCCGACGCCGTTCCAGTCAGCCTGGAAGCGGATGTAGGCGCGCAGCGTGCCCCACTCGGTTTCCGAACGGGCGTCGAAATTGACGCGGGCGCGAACCGACTTGTTCCAGCCATCCGGCGCGAAGAAGTTGTAGTTCGCAGTGTCAGGGGCGAAGACGCCGTCATCGTTGGTGGCGCCGATCTGGTACCACACGTAGCCGGAGATCTGGAGGCAGGTCTCGGTGCCCGGAATGTAGAAGAAGCCGGCGCCGTAAGCGTCGCAGACGCGGACATACTCGACCGGCTCCGGCTCCGGCGCCATGACGGCGTCCGCAGCGCGTGCACCGGAGACAGCGACCAGGGCCGCCGCCGAGCCAAGAAGAAGGCTCTTGATGTTCATGAGGTGATCTCCATTCTGAATTAGAAGTCTGAAGCTTGCGGGGCCGTGTCCCGACAGACAACGCAAACGAAGCGGCCTTGGGATCATTTGTGATCCGTTTCCTTCGCCGGTTCAACACCTTGCTGCAATCCGGAAGGCGCGGCGCGTTCGTTGTGTTGTGGGTGTTGCCGAAATGTGACGTTTCTCTGTTCGGAATTTATGCAAATGGCCGGATTGCGGCTCAATTGCCTGCCGCGACGGCGCGATCCGCCTGGTCCCGCATCCCAATTGTGGCCGGACATATCCTTTCGCGTGGTGAGAATGCGGCTCTGGCGTCCGAATCACGGCGCCGAAGTGGCGCCGCTTCGCCGGTTTCGCGATTGGTGCTTCGTTGACCCCGCGAGGCGGTATTGCTAGGAAGATGACAGTCCAAGGTTCCTGCGCCGAGACTCGGCGCGGGTGAAAAGGGAATACGGAAGCGGACCTCGTCCGAAATCCGTAGCTGCCCCCGCAACTGTGATCGGCGAGGCATGTCCAACAAGCCACTGGGGAGACCCGGGAAGGCGGACATGCCGGTGAACCGAGAGCCAGGAGACCTGCCTTGGACGTCACCTACCGGATGCGGGGAGCTTCCGGTGCTGTCTCGAACAGTGGTGACGGATAGTCATCGCTGGCGGGATTCCGAAATCCGTTCCCACCGGCAAAATGCAGGCGGATCCGCAGCTTCGGCGCGGACAGGGGAACCGAAATGGCACGTTTTTCAGGCAACATACTGGCATTGGCGGCGCTGCCGGCACTGGCATTTGGCGGCGCGGCGCACGCGCAGGACATCGATGTCGGCGAAATTGTCGTCACGCCGAACCGCACACCGACCGACAAGACGAAGACCGGCTCCAAGGTCGAGGTGGTGACCAAGAAGGAGATCGAGGAAAAGGCGAAGCCCTATATCCTCGACTATCTGACGTTGGTGCCCGGCGTACACGTCGCCTCGCCCGGCGGCGCTGGCCAGGAGTCGAGCGTTTCGGTGCGCGGCGCCGACAAGAAATACATCAAGACGCTGTTCAACGGCATCGATATCTCCGACCCGACGTCGACCCAGGTGCAGACGTCCTACCAGAACCTGCTGGCCGGCGGCATCGCCAAGATCGAGGTGCTCAAGGGATCGCAGAGCACGCTATATGGGTCGGACGCGGTTGCCGGCGTGATTGGCATTACGACGCTCGGCGACGTGGCGCCCGGGCTGCACCACGACATCCTCCTCGAAGGCGGCTCTTTTGGCACCGTGCGCGGCGGCTACTCGCTGTCCGGCGCCAGCGACACCGGCAAGGCGGCATTCGGACTCTACGGGGTCCGGACTGACGGCATTTCGGCAGCCGATAGCCGTTTCGGCAATTTCGAACGTGACGACTACGCCAATCTGACGGCGACCTTCGCCGGCGAGCAGCGGCTCAACGACAATCTCTCGGTGTTCGGATCGGGGCTGATCATCAATTCGGCGGGCGAGTTCGACGACAGCGGCAACCCGCCCGTCGACAATCTCTTCAACGACGGCCGTTCGACGCAGAAGGCCGGCCGCGTCGGGTTCAATCTGGACCTGCTCGACGGCCGCTTCCAGAACACGGTGTCGGTCCATCACATGGACCTCGACCGCGACCTGCACCTCGTCTCGATGTTCGGTCCGTTCGACGCCAACTACCATGGCACGCGCTCGAAGCTCGACTACCAGGGCTCGTTCCAGGCCTCCGACTGGCTGACGGTCCAGTTCGGCGGCGACTACGAGGGCCAGGTCGCCGAGGTCACCGACAATTACGGCACCGACACCCGCGATTCGTTCGAACTGGCCGGCCTGTGGGGCCAGGCGGTGCTGACGCCGGTCGAAAATCTCACGCTGACGGCCGCCTACAGGCACGACGATCACAGCACGTTCGGTGGCTATGGAACCTACCGTTTCACCGGCGCCTATCTCCTGCCGTCGAGCGGCACGAAGCTGCATGCCTCGTATGGAACCGGGTTCCGGGCGCCGAGCCTGTATGAGCTCTATGCGCCGTTTGGCACCGGCAACCCGGCGCTGCTGCCGGAATCGAGCACGAGCTTCGACATCGGCATCGAGCAGCGCTTTTTCGACGGCGCGCTGGTCGGCGACGTCACCTACTTCCAGCTCGATACCGAGAATCTGATCGACTACTCCTATGCGACCTTTTCCTATGTGCAACTGCCCGGCGTCACCAAGCGCAACGGCGTCGAGGCCTCGCTGCGCTGGATGGTCAACCCCTGGCTCGATCTTGGCGGGGCCTATACCTACACGCGGACGCGCCAGCCGGACGGATTGACCCGGCCGCGCATTCCGGAGCACGATTTCGCGCTGACCGCGACGGTCCGGCCTGCCGAGAAATGGACGGCGACCGCCACGGCGCACGCCGTTTTCAATGTCACGGACCGCATCAGCCCGTCCTTCGGCACGTTCCTCGACGTGCCGCTCGACGACTACCTGCTGATCGACGCGCGGATCGCCTACAAGCCGACCGAGGCGACCGAGATCTATCTGCGCGGCGAGAACCTGCTGAACCAGCGCTACCAGCTGGTCAGCGGCTACGGCACGGCCGGCGCGGCCGTCTATGCCGGCTTCAAGGCGAGCTTCTGATGCGCGCGACGCGCCCGGCCAGAAACCGCCGCCGCAATCTTGCGGTCGCGGTACTGGCTGGCGCGGCCGCCGTCGTGCCGGGCCTGTCGCCCGCCGCCGCGAACGAGGTGCCGGAACGGGTGATGTCGCTGAATGTCTGCACCGACCAGCTGGCCATGCTGCTTGCCGCGCCCGGCCAGTTGATCTCCGTTTCGGAACTCGCCGCCGATCCCGGCCTGTCCTTCCATCACGCGCGCGCCGCCGGCTTCGCAAAGAACCGCGGCCTTGCCGAGGAAGTCTTCCTGGAGCGCCCCGACCTCATCGTCACCGGCACCTACTCGCTGCACAACACGACGACGCTTCTGACGCGCCTCGGCTTCCGCGTCGAAGCGTTCGACTACGGCCAGACGCTCGGCACCGTCGCGCCGGAAATCCGCCGCATGGGCCGCCTGCTCGGCCGTTCGGCGGCGGCGGAATCGCTCGCGACCGAATTCGAATCTTCTCTCGCCATGGTTGAGCGGTCGCTTTGCGGCGCGGCGCCGACCGCGATCGCCTACGACCAGAATGGCATCGCCATGGGCTCCGGCACGCTCGTCGATTCCGCCATGCAGGCGGCCGGCCTGCGCAACATCGCCGCTGAACTGGGCTTTGCCGGCATGGCGCCCTTCCCGCTCGAACTTCTCGTGCAGCATCGCCCGCAAATCATTGTTCTTTCAGAGCCTCTCGCCGACACGCCTTCGCTTGCCGACCAGATTGCGGGTCATCCGGCGATCCGGGCACTCGGGCAATCGAGCACCCGCATCACGCTGCCGCGCGGATCGGCCTCCTGCGGCGGTCCTTTCATCATCGAGGCGATCAAGGCGCTGAGGGCCGCGCGCGAAACGCTGGTGCCCTGTCCTCCTCTACCCGGTCCGTCGGGATGAACACGCTTCGCCTCAATGCAGGGTTGTCGGCGGCGGTGATCGTGCTGCTCGCGCTGTCGCTGCTGGTCGGGCCGGCGCGCTTCGGCCCGCTCGACAGTCTGCGCGCGCTCATCGCCGGCGGCGACGAGGCGACCATCATCATCATGCGCGAAATCCGCCTGCCGCGCGCGCTGCTCGGCGTGCTGATCGGTTTCAGCCTGGGCGCGTCGGGCGCCGTGCTGCAGGGCTTCCTGCGCAATCCGCTGGCCGAACCCGGCATCATCGGCGTCTCGGCGACCGCCTCGCTCGGCGCCGTCATCGTCTTCTACAGCGGCATGGCGGGCGCCTCGATCCTGGCGCTGCCGGCCGGCGCGCTGGCCGGCGCGCTCGTCGCGGTGCTGATCCTGATGGCGATCGCCGCGCGGCACGGCTCGACACTGACGCTGATCCTGTCCGGCGTCGCGCTGTCCAGCCTTGCCGGCGCGCTGACCTCGCTGGCGCTCAATCTGTCGCCAAATCCATTCGCCAGCTACGAGATCATCTTCTGGCTGCTCGGTTCGCTGAAGGACCGCTCGATGGTCCATGTCTGGATCGCGCTGCCCCTGATGCTGGCCGGTTGGGCAATGCTATTCGCCTCGGCGCGCGCGCTCGACGCGCTCACGCTCGGCGAGGAGAGCGCGTCGAGCCTCGGCATCGGCATGGGCCGAACCCGTCTCATGGTCGTCGGCGGGGTGGCGCTCTGCGTCGGTGCCGCGACCGCGGTTGCCGGCGCCATCGGCTTCGTCGGCCTGGTCGTTCCGCATCTGGTCCGCCCGCTCACCGACCGTATGCCGGGCAGCCTTATCCTGCCGGCCGGACTGGGCGGCGCGGCGCTGCTTCTGGCCGCCGATGTCGCCTGCCGTGTCGCCATCCCGGCGCGCGAACTGAACGTCGGCGTTCTCACCGCGCTGATCGGCGCGCCATTCTTCCTCTGGCTGGTGGCGCGCGCGCGACGGGAGGCGTTCTGATGCGGCTTGACGCGCATGACGTCGCTGTCACGCTCGCCGGCCGGAAGGTGCTCGGCCCGGTCACGCTGTCGCTGGCGCCAGGCGAAGTGGTCGGCCTCCTCGGCCCCAATGGCGCCGGCAAGTCGACGCTGATGCGCGCGCTGGCGGGGCTGGTCGGCTGCACGGGTGCGATCCGCGGCGATGGCGCCGATCTCGTGGCGATGGCGGAACGCGAACGAGCGCGCCGCGTCGCCTATCTGCCGCAGGCGCGCATCATCGGCTGGCCGCTGGTGGTCCGCGACATCGTCCTGCTCGGCCGCATGCCGTGGCGTCCCTACGGCACGCGCCCGTCGGATGCGGATGTCGCGATTTGCGACGAGGCCATGCGCCTCATGGACGTCGCCCATCTCGCCGGCCGGCCCGCGACCGAACTCTCGGGAGGGGAGCAGGCGCGCGTGCTCGCCGCGCGCGCCGTCGCCCAGGACACGCCGCTGCTGATTGCCGACGAACCTGCCGCGGGCCTCGATCCGGCGCACCAGATCGCCATGATGGCGGCGTTCCGCATCCTCGCCGGTCGCCGGCGCACGGTGCTCGTGTCGCTGCACGACCTGACGCTCGCGGCGCGCTGGTGCGACCGGGTCATCGTGCTGGACCGTGGACAAATCGCGGCGGAAGGCGCGCCGGGCGGTGTCCTCGGCGCCGCCTTGCTGCGCGACGTCTATGGCATCACCGCGCATGTCGCGCATGACGACCAAGGGCTGATCCTCGCCCCGCTCGCCCTTTCGGCGGCCGCCGCCGGGGGCGCGGAATGAGCGTGTGGCCGGATCTCAAGCTGAACACCGGCGCCCCGTTCGGGACGGCGGCGTTCGACTGGCCATTGCTGCGCGGCGACGCAGACGCGACCGATGTCGCGGCGGATGCGCCGCCGGCCGTGGGCGTTCCGCAGGGAACCGTCCCCGACACAGCCGAACCGCTCGATCTGACGCCACCGCCATTGCCGTCAGCCCGGGTGGCGGGCAAACGCGCGCCCTGGTCGATGGCCGCGATGGTCCTTTCCGCGGCCGTGCATGCCGCCGCGCTCTACGTCTTTGCGGCGCATATGGCGCAGAACGGCGTCGAAGCCGACAGCGATGCGATTTCGGTGGAGATCGTCCTCAAGCCCGACATCGAGCCGGCGCCGACCGGTGTTGCCGGGAACGCCGCCGAAACGCGGTCGGAAACCGCTCCGAGCGAACCCGAGATGGTGGAGGAGCACCCCGCGGAGGCGATGAGCCTCGATCCGGAAGCTCCCGCGCCCGACCCCGACGAGGCAGCCGATGCGCCTGCGGCAGCTACAACCGCGGCCTTGCCTGTCGACGTGCCGGACGATGCAGTCGCGACGGATCTCGCCGAAGCCGACATCGCGGCGGGCCGTCCCGAGGTGCCGCCGACTGCCGCGATTGTGTCGGAGGCGAGCACGGCCGAGAACGCCGCGACTTCGCAGGAGCAGCCGCCGCGCAACTTTGAGACCGCGCCTGCGGCGCAACCGCCCATTCTCGTCGCCGAACCATTTGTCCAGGCGCTTTCGGAACCGCCAGCGTTTCCGCCTCCCGCGCCGGCGATCGAACTGCCAGCGATGGAGAACCTGGCGGCGCTGGCGTCTCCACCGGCCATCCCGTTGCGGTCCGAACCCGTCGATGCCGGCGTCCGGTCCGCCGCGAAACCGGTTGCCCAGACATTGGTTCGGACGGCGCAGGTTGCGATGAAGCCCGCCAAACCGGTTTCCGACAAGACCGCGATGAAAGACAAGGAGACGAAAGCAAGGCCGGCCAAACCGAAAGCCGATGCCGCGCCAGCGGATACGAATGCCCGACCCGAGCCGTCGCGCGACCGGACGCCGGGCACGACGGCAAGCATCGCCGGCAACGCGGCGGCGTCAGGCGCCTCGGCGGGCGCTCAGGCGCAATACTCGCGCAAGATCGTCGGCCATGTGCAGCGCTTCAAGCGTTACCCGCAGGAGGCGGCGCGAAACGGGACAAGGGGCGCGGTGAAAGTGTCCATCACCATCGACCGCGCGGGCAGGCTCTCGGGTGCCCGCGTGGCGGCGGGGTCCGGCCACGCGGTGCTCGACAAGGAGGCCATCGCCACGGCGCGCCGCGCCTCGCCCTACCCGCGTCCGCCCGAGGGATTGGGCGGCAAGGCGCTCAGCATCTCCTTCACGCTGCGCTTCGACGGCTGAACGGCTGGCTAGCGGCGTTCGAGAATCGGGACGCACATGTCGAGGTCGTTGGTGGCAAGATGCGCGTAGCGCATCGTCATCTGCAGCGTCTGGTGGCCGAGCCACATCTGCACGCGTCGAATGTCGACGCCGCCGCGCACCAGGCGCGAAGCGCAGGTGTGGCGCAGGATATGCGGCACCACCTGATCGTCCGAGCCGAGGCCGACCTCTTCCTTCGCCTCATTCCACACGGCGCGGAACTTGTACTGCACGATGTCGTTGAATGGCCCGCGCCGTCTGCCGTCGCGCACGCGCGCCGCCTGCACGGCACGCGCGGTCAGCGGCACGGAGCGGCTGCGCCCCGACTTGGTCAGCCAGAAGGTCGCCCGATCCTTGTTCAGGTCGTTCCAGTGCAGATCGATTGCCTCGCCGAGACGGGCGCCGGTGTCGACCAGGAAAACCGACAGCAGATAGTAGGATTCCGAGCGGGCGCGAATCGCCGCGAAAAGCTTGTCTTCCTCGTCCGCTTCGAGAAAACGGATGCGGCCGGCGCGTTCTTTTTGTCGCTTGAATTCGGGCAGGCTGTGGATGTCGCCCATCCGCAGCGCCTTGCGCAGCAATTTCGATAGCGCGGCGATCTTGCGATTGATGGTGGCGTTGCTGTTGCCGCGGTCGCGGAGCACACCAACCACATCGTCGAACGTCGCCTGCGAGAAGGTCTCGAAGGGAACGCGGGGCAAGATCCCGTCGATCTCGTGAATGAAGGAGGCAACGTTGTATTTGTGCTTGCCATTTTCCCACAGCGTACCGGCATAGCGGTCGAAGAGCGACCCTAGCGTGATCGCCTGGGCAAGCTTCTCAGCCCTGCCGCTCGTGGATGCGTAGGTGACGTTGTAACCCGGACCCAGGGGCGCAAACCCCGAATCTACGCCTATATGAACATTACCATGCGTCACTTCATGTATTCCCACAGTTTTCAGGCCAAATTTACTCTGGCTCGAAAGAACGAAGTGGAAAGAAACCTGCCCCTCAACAAATTCTTGGCACTACAAAATCGGGTTTTTCACCGACAATGCGTGTCTATACAGAAATGCTTACCTGTGGCAACGGCCCGCAATCACATGGATTGCGGGCCGGAACCGGAAGTCAGACGAAGAGCTGACTAGAAGTAGCGCGTGAAGCGCAGGAAGCCCGAGACCGTGCCGTCCGGATCGGCATGGACGTAGGCCGGGTTGGCCGCGACGTCGTCGTAACGCAGTTCGGCGCGCACTTCGAAGTTCGTGACCGGAACCCAGACCACGGACACTTCCGCCGCCCAGGCGTCGTTGCCGCGGGTGAGATCGGTGCCGGCGGAGTAGAGGTTGTTGAACCACTGGAACGCAACCGAGGCGCCCAGGGTCGAGCTGAACTGCTGGTTGTACGAAGCCAGGATCGACCACTCGGAACCGCCGTAGAGCGAAGTGCCGCCAGTGCCGATGATGGACGGGCCGCCAGCGTTGAAGGCATTCGCGCCGTCAGCCCAGAAGCCGATCACGCGCAGCGACGAGCCGGGCATGTTCGGGATGTTGAACTGCGCACCGAGCTGGGCAGCAAAGCCGCCGTCGCTGACGCCGACAACGCCGAGGTTCGGGTTCACGTTGTAGTTCGTGCCGTCAAAGCTCTCGTCGTAGGCGACCTTTACCCAGACAGCGCCCCAGCCGCCGGCATAGCCGATCTTGGCGACGACGTCGGGCATGTAACCCTCGCCGGCCAGGTTGTCGTCTTCGAGCGAGATCGCGCCGAAGAAGCCGTTCGACTCGAAGCGGTAGCCCATGAGGGCGCGCTGCTGATAGCCGTAATACATGCCGGTCCAGGAGTGCGAGCCGTAGTTCGAAGGACCGCCATTGCCGGAGTCTGCCCAGAAGGATTCCGAGTAGCCCATCTTGAAGCCGCCGAGCTCGATGTAAGCCTGGTCAGCCGCGACCGGGCCGTCGCCAACGCCGTTCCAGGACGCCTGGAAGCGGATGTAGGAGCGCAGCGTGCCCCATTCGGTCTCGGAGCGCGCGTCGAAGTTCACGCGGGCACGAACCGTCTTGTACCAGCCTTCGCCGGCAACGCCGCCAGCCGACGGAAGCGTCTCGAGAGCGCCGGGCGTGTAGCCGTTGGCCGCGATCTGGTACCAGACATAGCCCGAAATCTTCAGGCAGGTCTCGGTGCCGGGGATGTAGAAGAAGCCCGCGCCGTATGCATCGCAGATGCGGACGTATTCGACGGGCTCGGGCTCAGGCGCCATGACGGCGTCGGCTGCACGGGCGCCGGTGACTGCGACGAGGGCCGCAGCCGAGCCAAGGAGCAGGCTCTTGATGTTCATTTTCTGACCTCCAGTCAATGTGTACCATCTGCTTCGCGGAAACGCAGATAAGCTTGTCCATGCGACCAGGCATTGCTTGGCCAAATGCGAAAACGACAGCAAGAAAATCGGCCCCAAGATATTGATTCCGAACGATTCGTTCGGGGAACTTGGTTCTGGATCGCATCTTTGAATTACCGACATGCAGGACTTTGCGTAGCGGCCTTCGATCAAACCGGGCGGGGCGGATGCACCGGTTCGACGGTTGCGCGCTTACGCATCCGAGGTCCATCGCATGAGTTTGCTCCACGCAAGACCATGTATTCCAACCTTTGCGGAGCCTGCTCGCATTTGCATTTGCATGCCGATGCCGGGGAGATCGGACCAGGCGGTCTCGCTGCCATCGGGAAAACCGGCGGTCGCGGGATTCGGTTATCGGGCGTCAGGAGAACGGGGAACGGCGCGGCGGGGAAACCGGACGGCCTGTCGGCGCCGGGAGATCGCCAGGACGGAAGGACGGCCCGACCGGCCGACCATTCCACGCATGGGGCCGTTGCGCGCCCGTCTGTGAGGCGGCCTGGACGGCGCTTCCGGCCGAACCGCTGCCGCCGTCCAGCCGGGATCCGCAAGAACCGTTTTCATTCAATGGGTTGATATATGGCGGAGAGGATGGGATTCGAACCCACGAGAAGCTTTTGACCTCTACTCCCTTAGCAGGGGAGCGCCTTCGACCACTCGGCCACCTCTCCGGTGTCCTCCCGATAGAGAAAACAACCGCCACAATCAACAACGCATTCGGATGTCGGCGAAAATCGCTGGCGCCGATCTCTCTATATATAGGAACGCTCCCGCTTTCTCCTCCAGGATCGCCGCATTGGCCCGGCCGGCGGCCGCGACCTTCGGATGCCGATCCACTGGATTGGTCGCAATCGGGCAGCTGTCCGTCCGATTCTGCAGAATCGTCTTATTCGTCCCGGGATTCGCGTGGCGCCGCAGCTGCCGGAGCTGGATCGGTGCCGTAAGGTTGATCAGACCTTAATGGGCGGCGCCAAATCGTGTCATTTGTGCAACAGGAATGGGGCATAGCGGTGTGCGCAACCCGGCACGGCCAAGTTGGCGATTGCAGTGGGCGAATCCATCGGTAAGTGTCGCTCTGGAAGAAGCAGCGCCCTCGGGTGGCACTTTTTCTCGATTGGGGATGGGGCAGGGAACGCTGTCCTTCAGCAATTAAGACCCAGACCCGTTTTGCAACTTTGACTGGAGGTCAGAAAATGAACATCAAGAGCCTGCTTATCGGCTCGGCTGCGGCACTTGTCGCAGTCACCGGCGCCCGCGCTGCCGACGCCGTCATGGCGCCCGAGCCCGAGCCCGTCGAATACGTCCGCATCTGCGATGCCTACGGCGCGGGCTTCTTCTACATCCCCGGCACCGAGACCTGCCTGAAGATCTCGGGCTATGTCTGGTACCAGATCGCGGCCAACGGCTACACGCCCGGCGCTCTCGAGACGCTTCCGTCGGCTGGCGGCATCGGCGAAGGC
>JAUYMV010000100.1 GCA_030698645.1 Mesorhizobium sp. | reverse complement strand
GGCGGCTTCGCCGACATCCTGCCGGACCGCTGCACCCTGCTCGCCGAATCCGCGGTTGCCGTCGCCGACATCGACAAGACCGATCTCGCCTCCCGCATCCAGGACGCGCGCGAGGACCTCGCCGACGCCAAGACCGACGAGGACCGCACCAAGGCCGAGGAATTCCTCAACCATCTGGCGACCCTGCACGACGCGGTGTAGCCGGGCCGGGTAGCGCTCAGTTGTTGAACGGCGGGCTTCGGCCCGCCGTTTGCGTTTCGGGGGTAAGGGCCGTTATCCTGGGCGACCGAGCGAAGCGACGGAGACCCGGGATGACAGCGCGTGGAGTGGAAAGGACCCCCCCCCCCCCGCTGCGTCTCCCCCTGCGCAGGGAGCGAATACGCCGCCCCTACCCCTTGACCGCCAGGCGCTCCGCCAGCGCTTCCATGCGCTCGGCCAGCGTCGACAGCGCGCCGGTCAGCGCCGCGTCGTTCTTGTCGGCCTTCATCAGCGCGTCGTCGCGCGTCTTGCGCAGCGTGCCGATCTCGCTCTCCATGCCCTTGACGCGGCGCTGCAGTTCGCTGAACTCGTCCATCACCATGATGCCCGCCATCACCGTCAGCCGGTGGTCGCCGATCTCGCCGAACGAGCCCTTGAGATGGCCGACATAGCGGTCGAAGCGCTGCGCGAGATCGATGAGGTGCTCTTCCTGCCCCTCGTCGCAAGCCATCCGGTACTGCTTGCCGTCGATCGTCACGGTGACCTGGGCCATGCGGAATCCTACCTGTCGAGCACGGCGCGGATCGTCTCCATCGCCGTCACCAGACGGCGCGAGACTTCCTTGTTGGCGCCTTCGAGGCGTTCGGCCCGGGCCTCGGAGGAATCGAGCTCCTGCGCCAGCCGGGAGCGGTCGGCGTTCATGCGCTGCACCTCGGCCTCGGCCTCGGCATAGTCGCCCTGCTGCTCGAGCCTGGCGCCGACGGCGTTTTCGAGCGCTCCGATTGCCTTGCCGAGCCTGCTGATGACTTCCTTCAATGTCACGTCGCCGGTCATTTGGTCCGTTCCAGCCGCCCCGGGCCTCGAATCGCACGTCATCCGAATGCCTTAAGGCGTGAAGTTTAGGCGGCGGGCGAAGCATGCGTCAACAAAGGCCGCCGGCTTTCCCCCAATAATCGCCGCCGCGCGCCTGCCCTGCGACCTTCGAGCGGGCGGCGATTTGTTGACAGGTTCCGGGCACCTGCTATGTCTCGCCACGCATTTTGGGAGGCGCAGCGGGCGCCGAAAAATCGTCCAGGCCAGAGAGCGAAAATGACATCACGCGAAAAGCATGACGGGATGGCGAACGCGATCCGTTTCCTCTCGATGGATGCGGTCGAGAAGGCCAAATCGGGACATCCCGGCCTGCCGATGGGCGCGGCCGACATCGTCACCGTGCTGTTCAGCCGGTTCCTGCGCTTCGATCCGAAGCAGCCGCACTGGCCCGACCGCGACCGCTTCGTGCTGTCGGCCGGCCACGGCTCGATGCTGCTCTATTCGCTGCTCTACCTGACCGGCTACGACGACATGACGATCGACGAGATCCGGAACTTCCGACAGCTCGGCTCGAAGACCGCCGGCCACCCGGAATACGGCTTTGCCGCCGGCATCGAGACGACGACCGGTCCGCTCGGCCAGGGCCTGGCGAACTCGGTCGGCATGGCGCTCGCCGAGCGCATGCTCAACGCGCATTTCGGCGACGACCTCGTCGACCACTGGACCTATGTTCTGGCCGGCGACGGCTGCCTGATGGAGGGCATCAGCCAGGAGGCGCTGGCGCTGGCCGGCCATCTGAAGCTGTCGAAGCTCATCGTATTCTGGGACGACAACAACATCTCCATCGACGGTCCGGTGTCGCTGTCGGATTCGACTGACCAGCTCGCCCGCTTCGCCGCGTCGGGCTGGCACACACAGAAGATCGACGGGCACGACCCGGAGGCGATCGCTTCGGCCATCGTGGCGGCGCAGGCCTCCGGCCAGCCGAGCCTGATCGCCTGCAAGACGACCATCGGCTTCGGCGCCCCGACCAAGGCCGGTACCAACAAGGCGCATGGCTCGCCGCTCGGCGCCGAGGAAATCGCCGGCGCCAGACAGGCGCTCGGCTGGACCGCCGCGCCCTTCGAGGTTCCGTCGGAGATTCTCGAGGCCTGGCGCGCCGCCGGCGCCCGGTCGAGCGACGCCCGCAAGGCGTGGGACGGCCG
>JAUYMV010000732.1 GCA_030698645.1 Mesorhizobium sp. | reverse complement strand
CGACGACTATTTCCGCGCCCGCGCGGCGGACCTCAGAGACATACGCGACCAGGTTCTGCGCGCGCTGTCGGGCGAGGCCGCCGATTCGATCCCGGCCGGCGCGATCCTGTTCGGCGAGGACATCGCGCCCACGCGTTTTCTCGAAACCGACTGGTCGAGGGGCGGTGGAATCGCGCTGACGGCCGGCTCGTCGGCCAGCCATGTCGCCATGCTGGCGCGCTCGCGCGGCGTGGCGATGGTGGTCGGCCTCGGCGACGCAACTGCGAACGCGGGGGATATCGCGCTGCTCGACGCCGAGCGCGGATGCCTCACGCTGCGCCCGACGCCCGCCGACATTGCGCGCTTCGGCGGCGCGCGAGGTGTTTTCCGGAAGCGGGCGGCGGCGGCGCGGGACTATCTGCTTCGGCCCGCCGTCACCGCCGACGGCACGCGCATCCTCGTTCATGTCAACGTTGCCGATCCGTCCGACACCGACGCCATCGACATCGCCAGCTGCGACGGCGTCGGCCTGATGCGCACCGAGTTCCTGTTCGGCCATGGGCTGCCCGACGAGGAAACCCAGTACCGCGCCTATCGAAGGGTGCTCGAATGGGCTGGCGACAAGCCGGTCACCATCCGCACGGTGGATGCCGGCGGCGACAAGCCGGTGCCGGGGTTCACGGTCGCCGAGGGCAACCCGTTTCTCGGCCTGCGCGGCATCCGCCTGTCGCTGGCGCGGCCCGAGATATTCCGCCTGCAGATCCGCGCCCTGCTGCGCGCCTCGGTGCACGGCAATCTCAAGGTGATGTTCCCGATGATCGCCGTGCCGGCCGAGTATGCACAGGCTTCTGCGCTCTTCGCGGAGGAAGCCGCCGCCCTCGCGGCTGCCGGCGTTGCGCACCGCATGCCGCCGCTCGGCATCATGGTCGAGGTGCCTTCGGTCGCGATCGCGCCTGAGGCATTTTCCGATGTCGCCTTCTTCTCGATCGGATCGAACGACCTGACGCAATATGTCATGGCGGCGGCGCGCGACAACGCATCGGTCGCGGCGCTGAACGATGTGAAGAACCCAGCCGTGCTGCGGCTGATCGGCTCGGTCGCAGCCTTCGGCCGCGCGAACGGCATTGCGGTCAGCCTGTGCGGCGACGCCGGCGGCAATCCGGACGCGATCCCGGCCCTGCTCGCCAGCGGCCTGCGCGAACTCTCCGCGGCGCCGGCGCAGCTTGCCGCCGCCAAGGCGGCGATCGCCGGGGTTTCGCTTTGACCACCGACGCACCCGGCGCGCCGCCGCCGACCGAGGCCGAGGCGGCGATCCGCGCCTACAAGACGGTGCTCGCGACCGTCATCGACCAGCGACCGTCCGGCACTCGACAGCGCCTGGCGGACGCGCTCGGCAAGCACCGCTCCTTCGTCAGCCAGATCGCCGGCACGGCCTACTCGACGCCGATCCCGGCCAGGCACCTGCCTGTGATCTTTTCGGTCTGCCATTTCAGCCCGGCCGAGCGCGACAGCTTTCTCGCCGCCTACCGCGTCGCGCACCCCGGCAAGGGGCCGGTCGGCGAGGCCAGGCGCACCCGGCACATTTCGCTGACGGTGCCGGACATGGGCGACGACAAGCAGAACGCCGCGCTCGACCGCGCGATCAACGAATTCATCCAGCGCATTTCGTCGATCGCGGGGAAGGGATGAGCCGGCGCCAAACGGGAGGACCACATGAAGAAACTGATGAACTCGGTCGAGACCATCCTGACCGACAGCCTCGACGGCTTCGTCGCCGCGCATGGCGACATTCTCATCCTCGGCGACGAGCATAAATTCGTCCGCCGCAGGCAGCTGAAGCCCGGCAAGGTGGCGCTGATCTCCGGCGGCGGCTCCGGCCACGAGCCGCTGCATGGCGGCTTCGTCGGCCATGGCATGCTGGACGCGGCCTGCCCCGGCCAGGTGTTCACCTCGCCGACGCCCGACCAGATGATGGCGGCGGCGGAAGCCGTCGACACGGGCGCGGGGTGCCTGTTCATCGTCAAGAACTACGAAGGCGACGTGATGAACTTCGAGATGGCGGCCGAAATGGGCGACGGCATCCAGACCGTCATCACCAATGACGACGTCGCGGTGGAAAACTCCTCCTACACGACCGGGCGGCGCGGCGTCGCCGGCACGCTGGTCGTCGAGAAGGTTGTCGGCGCGGCGGCGGAAGAGGGACTCGATCTCGCCGCGCTGAAGGCGCTCGGCGAAAAGGTCAACGGCGCGACGCGGTCGATGGGCGTGGCGCTGACGTCCTGCACCGTGCCTGCCGCCGGCAAGCCGACCTTCAGCCTCGGCGAGGACGAGATGGAGTTCGGCGTCGGCATCCATGGCGAACCCGGCCGCCGTCGCGACAAGCTCAAGCGCGCCGATGCGATCGCCGAGGAGATCGTCGCGGCGATCCTCGGCGATCTCGGCCCGGCGGCGAAGGGCGACGCGCTGCTCTTCGTCAACGGCTTCGGCGGCACGCCGCTGATGGAGCTCTACGTGGTCTACAATTCGGCGCGGAAGATCCTTGCGGCGAAGGGCGTTCACGTGACGCGTTCGCTGGTCGGATCCTACGTCACCTCGCTCGACATGGCGGGGTGCTCGATCACCGTGACGATGCTGGATGGAGAGACGACGCGACTGTGGGACGCGCCGGTGCATGCGGCGGGTTTGAGGTGGGGGATGTAGCCGCTTCTCCCCGTGAACGGGGAGAAGGGAAGGCGCTATCCTTGCGACGAAGCGATCTCGGCCAGCGACTCGCCATGGGCGGAACCCTTGCCGTCCGGAGAACCGGCATTGGCTTGCGCGGAGTCGGCCGCGCTGACCGGCTCGGCTGGGCGGCGGACGTCCTTCGAGGCCTCCAGCACGATCGGCAGCAGCGCGCCGCCGCCGGAATCGACCACCTCGAAGAAATGGCGGCGCATGCGCGGCTCCCAGAACTTGTTGATGTGCTCGGCGATGCCGGCGACGCCCTCGTCATGCGGCTTCGACAGGAAGAAGGTGCCGATCTGGTTGGCCATGCGGACGATCTTGGCCAGGCCGCCGGCGCGGTGCGTCTCGTGATCCTCAGGCGACATGGCGGGCTTCTCCGGTGGTGACGCGTTCTGGATGGGCGAAAATGTCGAACTCCTCGCCGCGCACCAGCGCGACAAGCGTCATGCCGGCCTCCTCGGCGGTGCGGATGGCGAGCGCGGTCGGCGCGGAGACGGCGATGATGGCGGGCGATCCGATGGAAGCCGTCTTCTGCACCATCTCGACCGAGACGCGGCTGGTGACGACGACCGCGCCGGTTGTGCCGTCGACACCGGCCTTCGCCAGCGCGCCGGCCAGCTTGTCCAGCGCATTGTGGCGGCCGACATCCTCGCGCGCCAGCACGATGCCCTGGCCGGGCACATAGAAGCCGGCGGCGTGCACCGCGCCGGTCTTGGCGTGCAGCGGCTGGACTTTTGACAGAAGCAGGACCGAGCGGGTGATGTCGGCCGCGTCGAGGACGAGCGTCGCCGCGGCGACGCTTTCGACGGAGCGCATCGCCTCCTCGATCGACTCGATGCCGCAAAGGCCGCAGCCGACCGGACCGGCGAGGCGCCGGCGGCGCTGCTCGAAGCGCGTGTTGGCACTGTCCTTGAGGCGGATCTGGATGTCGATGCCGGCGCCATGGTCCTCGACCGTGATCGTGTCGATTTCTTCGGGCGAGGCGATGATGCCTTCGGTCAGCGAGAAGCCGATCGCGAAATCCTCGAAATCGGCGGGCGAGGCCATCATGACGGCATGCGTCGTGCCGGCAAAGGAAAGCGCCACGGGCGTTTCCTCGGGCACCATGCGCGCGGCGGCGGTCGTGCCGGTGTCGCGGCGGGCGAGGCGGGTGGTGGACGTGAGAGGCGGGCGGGTCATGGGCGCAAACCCCTACCTCCCCCTTGTGGGGAGGTCGCGCCGAAGGCGCGGGTGGGGGTATGTCGAGCACAAGCACCCCCACCCCGGCGCTTCGCGCCGACCCTCTCCACAAAGGGGAGGGTAAGGGGCGCGGCACCCTGCCCTCCGCTATGGCTCCGGGCGTTCGTCACTCGAAAAGCCAAATCGTTGGCTTTTCGTCCGCCCTGCGGACCGCTCCTCACTCCGCCGCTTCCAGCCGGCCCTCGATGCGGCGGCTGCGGCGGGCCTGTTCGTCATATTCGATCTGCCATTCGCTCGGCCCGTTGGAGGCGCCGATCTGTACCGCGGTGACCTTGTATTCGGGGCAGTTGGTCGCCCAGTCCGAATAGTCGGTGGTGATGACGTTGGCCTGCGTGTCGGGATGGTGGAAGGTCGTATAGACCACGCCCGTCGCGACGCGGTCGGTGATCAGCGCGCGCAGCGTCGTCTCGCCGGCGCGGCTCTGCACCTTGACCCAGTCCTCGTCGCGGATGCCGCGGTTCTCGGCGTCGTGCGGATGGATTTCCAGCCGGTCCTCGCCATGCCAGACGACATTGTCGGTGCGCCTGGTCTGCGCGCCGACATTGTATTGCGACAGCACGCGGCCGGTGGTGAGCAGCAGCGGGAAGCGCGGGCCGGTGCGCTCGTCGGTGGCGACATATTCGGTGCGGATGAACTTGCCCTTGCCGCGGACAAAGCCGTCGATGTGCATGATGGGCGTGCCCAGCGGCGCCTTCTCGTTGCACGGCCACTGCACGGAGCCCATCTTCTCCAGATAGGGATAGGAGACCCCGGCAAAGCTCGGCGTCGTCATGGCGATCTCGTCCATGATCTCGGACGGGTGCGTGTAGGTCCATTTCAGCCCCATCGCCTGGGCGAGTTGCTGCGTCACTTCCCAGTCGGCAAGGCCGTTCTTCGGCGCCATCACCTTGCGCACGCGGTTGATGCGGCGCTCGGCATTGGTGAAGGTGCCGTCCTTCTCGAGGAAGGTCGAGCCCGGCAGGAAGACATGCGCGTAGTTGGCGGTCTCGTTCAGGAAGAGGTCGTGCACGACGACGCATTCCATCGCTTCGAGGCCGGCGGCGACATGGTGCGTGTCGGGATCGGACTGCAGGATGTCCTCGCCCTGGATGTAGATGCCCTTGAACGAGCCCTCGACAGCAGCGTCGAGCATGTTGGGGATGCGCAGGCCCGGCTCGCTGTCGAGCTTGACGCCCCACAGGCTCTCATAGATGTCGCGGACGGCATCGCCCGAGATGTGGCGGTAGCCGGGCAACTCGTGCGGGAAAGAGCCCATGTCGCAGGCGCCCTGGACGTTGTTCTGGCCGCGCAGCGGGTTCACGCCGACGCCCTTGCGGCCGATATTGCCGGTGACCATGGCGAGGTTTGCGATCGCCATGACGGTGGTCGAGCCCTGGCTGTGCTCGGTGACGCCGAGGCCGTAATAGATCGCGCCGTTGCCGCCGGTCGCATAGAGCCTGGCCGCGCCGCGGATCTCGGCGGCCGGCACGCCGGAAACCTTCTCGACCTCCTCGGGCGAATTCCGCGGCTCGGCGACGAAGGCCGCCCAGTCCTCGAACTCCGACCAGTCGCAGCGCTCGCGGATGAACTTTTCGTTGTAGATGCCCTCGGTGACGATGACATGCGCCAGCGCGGTCAGGACGGCGACGTTGGTGCCGGGCTTCAGCGGCAGATGGTGCTGCGCTTCGATATGCGCGGAACGCACGATATCAGTGCGGCGCGGATCGAGCACGATCAGCTTGGCGCCGGCGCGCAGGCGCTTCTTCAGGCGCGAGGCGAAGACCGGGTGGCCGTCGGTCGGGTTGGCGCCGATGATCATCACCACGTCGGTGTGCTCGACGGAGTCGAAATCCTGCGTGCCGGCCGAGGTGCCGAACGTCTGGCCGAGGCCGTAGCCGGTCGGCGAGTGGCAGACGCGGGCGCAGGTGTCGACATTGTTGTTGCCGAAACCCTGGCGGATCAGCTTCTGGACGAGATAGGTCTCTTCATTGGTGCAGCGCGACGAGGTGATGCCGCCGATCGCCGCCTTGCCGTACTGGTACTGGATGCGGCGGAATTCCGAGGCGACATGCTTGAACGCCTCGTCCCATGACACTTCGCGCCACGGATCGGTGATCTTCTCTCGGACCATCGGGTTGAGGATGCGGTCCTTGTGGGTCGAATAGCCATAGGCGAAGCGGCCCTTGACGCAGGAGTGCCCGCGATTGGCCTTGCCGTCCTTCCAGGGCACCATACGGACGAGCTCGTCGCCGCGCATCTCGGCCTTGAACGAGCAGCCGACGCCGCAATAGGCGCAGGTGGTCACGACCGAATGCTCCGGCTGGCCGATCTGGATGACCGATTTCTCGGTCAGCGTGGCGGTCGGGCAGGCCTGCACGCAGGCACCGCAAGAGACGCATTCGCTGTCGATGAACACCTGGTGCATGCCGGGCGAAACGCGGCTGCCGAAGCCGCGGCCCTCGATGGTCAGCGCGAAGGTGCCTTGCACCTCCTCGCAGGCTCGCACGCAGCGCGAGCAGACGATGCATTTCGACGGGTCATAGGTGAAGTAGGGGTTCGACTCGTCCTTCGGCATCCAGTTGAAATTGGCGGTCGCCACATCGGTCTTCGCTTTGACGTGGTTCTCGCCCTCATAGCCGTAGCGCACGTCGCGCAGGCCGACCGCGCCCGCCATGTCCTGCAATTCGCAGTCGCCATTGGCCGCGCAGGTCAGGCAGTCGAGCGGATGGTCGGAGATGTAGAGCTCCATTACGCCCTTGCGGATATCCTTCAGGCGGCCGGTCTGGGTGTGCACGACCATGCCGGGCATCACCGGCGTGGTGCAGGAGGACGGCGTGCCATTGCGGCCCTCGATCTCGACGAGGCAGAGCCGGCAGGAGCCGAAGGCATCGACCATGTCGGTGGCGCAGAGCTTCGGGATCTGGATGCCCGCCTCCATCGAGGCGCGCATGATCGAGGTGCCCTCTGGCACCGTGACCGTGAAGCCGTCGACGGTCAGCGTCACCTGCGCCTCGGAGGTCGAGGCCGGGGTACCGAAGTCGATTTCGTGGATCATGCCCATGGGGCGCTCCTAAACGTCTGATTTGCTTGCCAGCGCATGCGCAACGAGCGCGTTCGCGTGGCCATGACCGAGACCGTGTTCGGCTTTGAGCCAGTTCACGATCTCCATATGCTTCATTCCCGCCTTCGACCGGATCAGCGCGGTCCAGTGGTCGATCGGCTTGCCGTAGGTCTTCTCGATCGACGGAAAGTAGGAGGCGGGACCCTTGACCTTGGCGTCGCTCATTCCGCCGCCTCCGCCATCGCCGCCGGGCGGAAGTCGTCCGGGAAATGGTTGAGCGCGCTCATCACCGGATAGGGCGTGAAGCCGCCGAGCGCGCAGAGCGAACCGAACTTCATCGTGTTGCAGAGGTCGGTGACCAGCGCGATCTGTTTTTCGGGCTCGACGCCGGCGCGGATCTTGTCCAGCGTTTCGACGCCGCGCGTCGAGCCGATGCGGCAGGGCGTGCACTTGCCGCAGCTTTCGATGGCGCAGAATTCCATGGCGAAGCGGGCCTGCTTAAGCATGTCGGCGCTGTCGTCGAAGACGACGATGCCGGCATGGCCGACCAGCCCATCCTTCGCGGCAAAGGCCTCGTAGTCGAACGGCGTGTCGAACAGCGAACGCGGGAAGTAGGCGCCGAGCGGGCCGCCGACCTGCACCGCCTTGACCGGGCGCCCGGTCGCGGTGCCGCCGGCGATGCCATCGACGATGTCGCCGAGCGTCAGGCCGAAGGCCGCCTCGAACAGGCCGCCATATCTGACATTGCCGGCGATCTGCAGCGGGATGGTGCCGCGCGAGCGGCCGATGCCGAAATCCTTGTAGAAGGCGGCGCCGCGATCCAGGATGATAGGCACGGAGGCGAGCGAGATGACGTTGTTGACCACCGTCGGCTTGCCGAACAGGCCCTGGAGCGCCGGCAGCGGCGGCTTGGCGCGGACGACGCCGCGCTTGCCTTCCAGGCTGTTCAGCAGCGACGTTTCCTCGCCGCAGACATAGGCGCCGGCGCCTGTGCGCACCTCAATGTCGAAGGCGTTGGGCGAGCCCAGCACATTGACGCCGAGCACGCCTTCGCGGCGCGCGATCTCGATGGCCGCCGTCATGGTGGCGATGCCGTGCGGATATTCCGAGCGGATATAGATGTAGCCCTTGGTGGCGCCGACCGCGATGCCGGCGATCGCCATGCCCTCGATCAGCACGAACGGATCGCCCTCGAAGATCATGCGGTCGGCAAAGGTGCCGCTGTCGCCTTCGTCGCCATTGCAGACGATGTATTTGCGGTCGGAAACGGCGCCGAGCACCGTGTTCCACTTGATGCCGGTCGGGAAGCCGGCGCCGCCGCGGCCGCGCAGGCCGGATTCGGTGACCTGCTTGACGATGTCGGCCGGCGCCATGGCGACGGCGTTCCTCAGGCCGGCAAGGCCGCCATGCGCCTTGTAGGCGTCGAGCGACAGCGGATCGATGATGCCGCAGCGCGCAAAGGTCAGGCGCGTCTGCTTGGCGAAGAAGGGGATTTTTTCGGGGTCGCCGAGCGCCAGGCGATGCGCGCCGCCGGCGAGGAAATCGGCCTCGATGAGCGAGGCGACGTCGGCGGGCTTGACCGGCCCATAGGCAATACGGCCGGCCGCCGTCTCGACCTCGACCATCGGCTCGAGGAAATAGGCGCCGCGCGAGCCGTTGCGCACGATCGTCGCCTGGATGCCGCGCGCGGTCAGTTCGCGCTCGATGTTCCGCGCGACCTTCTCGGCGCCGACGGCCAACGCGCCGGAATCGCGCGGGATGTAGATGGTCGCGGTCATGCGCGCACCGCCTGGACGATGTCGTCGAGCGCGTCGGCGTCGAGGCGGCCGATGACGTCGCCGTCGAGCATGGCGGCTGGCGCGCAGGCGCACAGGCCGAGGCAGTAGACGGGCTCCAGCGTCACGGAACCGTCCTTCGCGGTCTCGTGGAAGCCGATGCCGAGGCGCTGCTTGATCTGCGCCGTGATGGCGTCCGAGCCCATCGCCTGGCAGGCTTCCGCCTGGCAGAGCTTCAGCACGTGGCGGCCGGCGGGGTGATTGCGGTAGTCGTGATAGAAGGTGACGACGCCGTGCACCTCGGCCTTCGAGATATTGAGCGCATCGGCGATGACGGGCAGCGCTTCCGGCGGCACGAAACCGAACTCGTCCTGGATGCCGTGCAGGATCGGCAGAAGCGGTCCTTCGAGGCCGCGCAGGCCTGCGATGACGGCGGCCGTCCGCGCTGCGATCTCGGTACTTGCAGGCTGCATCGTCATGCAGCGCCCTCCCTGTCGTCGGCCGCGTTCCGCGCCCGTCTTCTATGAAGACAGACGAAAGCGGCGAAATCAATAAAGCGGAATCGTCAATCGATAGAGGACTTCTATCAAGCCGACGTTTCCGGCCCTTAAGTAGAAGGCTTGGGGCGAGAAAAGCCGTCCGCCAGCGCCATCGCCTCTTCCAGAAGCGCCGACACGAGCGGCGTGTGCGGCTCGCGCGGCGAGGTGACGAGGCCGACGACATGGCTGGCGTCCGGCTCGACGATCGGGATGGCGCGGATCGGTTCGGCGAAGCCGAAGGTCTCGGCGAGGTTCAGCGGCATGATCGACGACCATTTGCCGGTGCGGATGTGGGAGAACAGCACGATCATCGAATTGGATTCCAGTGTCGGGCGCACCTCGACGCCGGCCTCGGCGAGATGCTGGTCGATCAGCCGGCGGTTCTGCATGTCGGGCGTTAAGAGGCAGAGCGGCAGCTGGCTGACTTCCGCCCAGGTCACTTTGGCTTGGTCGGAAAGCGGATTTCCCGCCGCCGTGATCAGCTGGTAGCGCTCGGCGTAGAGGGGAACGCTGGTGACGCGGCCGAGCGGCTCGTTGTCGAGATAGGTGATGCCGGCGTCGATGTCGAAATTGCCGAGCAGCGACAGGACTTCGATCGACGTGCGCGACAGGACCTGGAAGGTGACGCCCGGGTGCTTTTCGCGGAACGGCGTGGTCAGGCGCGCCACCATGGCGAGCGCCGTCGGAATGGCGGCGATGCGGATGCGCCCCGACAGGCCGTGGCGGGCGGCGCGCATCTCTTCGCGCATGGCGCGCGCGTCGCCGGAAATCCGCCGCGCCCAGCCGAGCACCTGCTCACCCTCCGGCGTCAGGCCCTGGAAGCGCGAGCCGCGCAGCACGAGCATGACGCCGAGTTGGTCCTCCAGCTGCTTGATTGCCGCCGACAGCGTCGGCTGCGTCACGCCGCAGGCTTCCGCCGCCTTGCCGAAATGCTGCGCCTTGGCCAACGCGATGAAGAATTCGAGTTTGTCGAGCATGGCGGCACCGTCAAGCAAAACGCAAATCGACGCAAGCCGATGGGCAATGTGATACTGCGTTGACGTATGTCGGCAATGTAGTATCTTCGCCGCATGAGAGTCGTGCGCCTCAAGCCCTATCTTCGCGCTATGAAGCGCATGGGTGTGGATGACGACGGGATGCGGAAACTCGAATCCGCGCTGATCGCCGCGCCGGAAGCGCATCCGGTCATCAGGGGCCTGCGCGGAGTACGCAAGGCACGCTTCGCCGTGCCGGGTCGGGGCAAGAGCGGCGGCGGAAGAGCCATCTACTATGTGGCGATCGTCGATACGATACTCATGATGACCGCTTATCCGAAGAACGAGCAGGATGATCTGTCGCCCGAGCAGCGTAAGGCTATTCTTGCCGCGATCGAGAGCATGAAAGGAAGCACGTCATGAGCAAGGTAGGCGCCGATCTGGTCGAGGCCTTCGAGGAGATGGCTGCGCACCTGCGCGGCGAAATCGAGGTGGAAAGCTATGACGTGCCGGCCGACGTGCTGACGCCGGCCCGGATCAAGGAAATCCGACGAAAGGTCGCCCCCAGCACCAAGATATTCGAACGCGATTTCGGCATATCGGCTCGCACGATCGAATCCTACGAACAGGGGCGTCGCAAGCCCGACATGGCGATGACGGTCCTGCTCCGGGTCATCGATCGCGAGGCCGAGGCTGTGAAACGTGCGCTCGCCAGGTAGCGTCACGGAACCCTTCGCGACCCTGTGACGTTGCGAGCCGACTAAATTTTCGGAGGGAACGCATGCCAAGCCTGTTCGCCGAGTTCGGCCACGAGACCTGGCTGCCATTTCCGGCGATCGCCGCAAGGCTGGTGCTGGCGGCTCTGCTCGGCGCGATCATCGGGTTCGAGCGCGAATGGCGGCAGCGGCCGGCGGGACTGCGGACGCATATGCTGGTCTGCCTGGCGGCGGCGCTGATTGCCATCGTGACGATCGAGATCACCCATGTCGCCTACTTCCAGGACGATTCGGTGCAGGTCGATCCGATCCGCCTGGTCGAGGCGGTGACGGCGGGCGTCGCCTTTCTTGCCGCCGGGCTCATCATCTTCGCCAAGGGCGAGGTGCACGGGCTGACCACGGGTGCGGGAATGTGGCTCGCCTCGGCGATCGGGCTGTGCTGCGGGCTCGGCTTCTGGCAGATCGGCCTGTTCGGCACCGCGCTGGCGGTCGTCGTGCTCGGGCTGCTGCAGCAGGTCAGCGATCGTATTGCGCCGGGGGCGCGCGATAAGGCACAGGGCGAAACGCCGGCCGGGTGCGATTGAGCGGCGTTCGCGCAGGCTGAGCGCGGCGATTGCCGAAACCGGCAAAGATTGCTATCTGCGGGCGATGGAACGGCTCTTCGGAGATCCAAGCTACAAGCACTTCACGCTGCAGGACCGCAAGCGCCTGCCGGCGCGCTTTTTCGCGCAGCTTTCCGGCGCGATGACCTGCCGTCTCGGCTGAGCAAGCCGGACCGGCCCAGCCGGTGAGCCCGATCCCATTCGCTCCAGCAACGGAATCATAGCCATGAGCGCGCCCCGCACCCTCTACGACAAGATTTTTGACGACCACGTGGTCGACCGCCAGGACGACGGCACCTGCCTGCTCTACATCGACCGCCATCTCGTGCACGAGGTGACCAGTCCGCAGGCTTTCGAAGGGCTGCGGCTCGCCGGCCGCCAGGTGCGCCACCCCGAAAAGACGCTCGCCGTCGTCGACCACAACGTACCGACCTCGCCCGACCGCAAGCGCGGCATCAATCCGAGCGAGGAAAGCCGCATCCAGATTGCCGCACTCGCGACAAACGCCAGGGATTTCGGCGTCGAATACTATTCCGAGACCGACCGCCGCCAGGGCATCGTGCACATCATCGGCCCTGAGCAGGGGTTCACACTGCCCGGCATGACGATCGTCTGCGGCGACAGCCACACCTCGACGCATGGCGCCTTCGGCGCGCTGGCGCACGGCATCGGCACGTCCGAGGTCGAGCATGTGCTGGCGACGCAGACGCTGATCCAGCGCAAGGCCAAGAACATGCTGGTGCAGGTCGACGGCCAATTGCCGCCCGGCGTCACCGCCAAGGACATCATCCTTGCCATTA
Source organism: Mesorhizobium sp. (assembly GCA_030698645.1). Lineage (GTDB taxonomy): Bacteria > Pseudomonadota > Alphaproteobacteria > Rhizobiales > Rhizobiaceae > Mesorhizobium_A. Next base: position 6,365 of record JAUYMV010000732.1, on the reverse strand, counting down.
TCGGCGAGATCGGCACCGCGGGCGGCACCGGCTACGTCATCGAGTATGCCGGCGAGGCGATCCGCGCGTTGTCGATGGAAGGCCGCATGACGGTCTGCAACATGTCGATCGAAGGCGGCGCGCGCGCCGGCCTGATCGCGCCGGACGAGACGACCTTCGCCTATGTCAAGGACAAGCCGCGCGCGCCGAAGGGCGCGGCCTGGGACATGGCGCTCGAATACTGGAAGACGCTGACCACCGACGAGGGCGCGCATTACGACCGCGTCGTCAGGCTCGACGCGGCGAAGCTGCCGCCGATCGTCACCTGGGGTTCGTCGCCCGAGGACGTCGTCTCGGTGACCGGCACCGTTCCCGACCCCGACCTCATCGAGGACGAGAACAAGCGTACCTCGAAGCACCGCGCGCTCGATTACATGGGCCTGACGCCCGGAACGAAGATCACCGATATCGCGATCGACCGCGTCTTCATCGGCTCTTGCACCAATGGCCGCATCGAGGATCTGCGCGCGGCGGCTGCCGTGATCGGCGGGCGGACCGTCGATCCGCGGGTCAGCGCCATGGTGGTGCCGGGGTCCGGCCTGGTCAAGGAACAGGCGGAGGCCGAGGGGCTGGACAAGATCTTCATCGCGGCCGGCTTCGATTGGCGCGAGCCAGGCTGCTCGATGTGCCTGGCCATGAATGATGACCGCCTCGCGCCGCATGAACGCTGCGCCTCGACCTCGAACCGAAATTTCGAAGGTCGCCAGGGTTTCAAGGGGCGCACCCATCTGGTGTCGCCGGCCATGGCCGCGGCCGCGGCGATCGCCGGGCACTTCGTCGACATCCGCGACTGGCACTAGCCGCGACGCGATGCCGCGCACGACATGAAAAGGCCCGCCGCGGTGTCGCGGCGGGCCTTTTCGGTTCAGCACTCAGCGACGCACGATCTCGTGAAAGCTGTCGCGCACGCCCGGCCGGTCAGCCGCGACGACAAGGGCAAGCTCCTGCGCGTCGAAGATCTCGAACCATTCGTCCCATTCGACGAGTTCGCGACCGCCGCTGTTGGTCTGCCGCTCGGACTGGTCCTGGTAGGCGGCCTGATCGAAGACCAGCGTCAGCATGGGCTGCGTGCCGCTGGCTGGCGACGTGTCCACGATCGCCGGCGCTCCCATGCGGGCCGCGGCCCAGTCGCGGATCGTATCGTGGTCGGTCAGCGTCACTGTCTCGGTCATTCTCTTCTCCTTGCATGCTCGACCGCCGCCGGTATTGGGGTTCCGGCCGGCGATTAACGACTTGTTCGTTCCGCATATCCTACAGCAGTTCGGGCAACAATAGAGGTGAAATGAGCGGCGCCGGTTTCATTCTGGCCATCAACATCGCGGTGGCGGGCCTGCTCGCCACCGTCTTCATGATGATCGCCTTCGACAGGGCCCACGCGTCGGCGCGCTGGATCGCGCTCGGCTACGTGTTCGGCATGAGCAACGCCGCCCTCGAACTGCTCATCGCGGATGTTCCCGGCAGCCGCCTCCTGATGACGCTCACCTATGCCTCGTTCCTGGCAGCGCTGGTCGCCTTCGACATCGGCTTGGCCCGTAAGTATGCCGTGAAGCCGCCGTGGCGGCTGCTCGGACTGGCCTTCGCCGTCGCGCTGGCGCTCAACCTGTCGATCCAGGACATGGCGCGCGAGTCGATGCTGCGCCAGGTGCTCTACCAGGCGCCCTATGCGGCCCTGCAGGGCATCGGCGTCTGGCTCGTGCTGCGCGCGCCAAACCGCGAATGGATCGACAACGCGCTGGCCGGGCTACTGACCGCCAGTTCGCTGCATTTCCTCGCCAAGCCGCTGATCGCGGCGGCGTCTGGCGGCGTCGGCGACAGTCCGCAGACCTATTTGCGCAGCACTTACGCGCTGTTTTCGCAATCGCTCGGCACCGTCTTCGCGGTCGCCGTGGCGTTGCTGATGCTGGCGATCTATGTTCGCTCGATGCTGGCCGACGCGACGATTCGTTCCGAGACCGACGCGTTGTCCGGCCTGTTCAACCGGCGCGGCTTCGAGGATCGCGCCGAATCGATCCTAAACACCGCGGCAAGAACGCCGATGCCGGTCTCCTTCGCGATCTGCGACCTCGACGGGTTCAAGGCAACCAACGACACGTTCGGGCATGCGGCCGGCGACCGGGTCATTGCCGTGTTTGCCGGGGTTCTGCGCGATGCTTTCGCGGCGGGCCATGTCGTCGGGCGCATCGGCGGCGAGGAATTCGCCATCGTCATGCCGGGCGCCGATCTGGCGACGGCGCGTCTTGCGGCGGAGGGTGCGCGCATCGCCTTCGCGGGGCAAGGCGTCGACGGCCTGCCGGAGGGCCAGCGCTTCACCGCGAGTTTCGGTGTTGCCGAATGGCATCCCGGCGAGGCCTATCCGGAGCTTCTGCGCCGCGCCGACGCGGCGCTCTACGAGGCCAAGCGGGGCGGCCGCAACCGGGTCCGCGTCGCCGCCCCCGGCCGGCCGGAATCGCAATCCGCGCCCGTCCCGGCGCGCCGCAAGTTCAGGTCGTCGTAACGGGTCTCAGTCGCAGTTTCCGGCCGGCGTCGGCACGACGTTGTCCGGCAGGCCGTACATATGGCTGCGGCCGTGCAGCAGCACGGGCTTGCGATTGCAGCGGATGCGCGGGCGATCGTGGCCGTCGTCCTCGTAGTAGACCACCTCGGGTTGGCCGATCCCGGCCTGGGCGGCGCGCAGTTCCTCGGCCAGGTAGCCGGCTCCGACGACGATGCGTTTGTAGCCAGCGGGGCTGTAGATCACGAGATTGCCGAACGAATCGGCGTGAACCTTCTCGCGATGCGAGTCGCCCGCCATGGCCGATCCGGCGAAAGCGCCCAGGACGACTGCCGCCGCCAGCGGCAGGGAATGCAGAAAACGTGAATCGATACGCATGGCCGGTCCTTTCCGTGCAAAGGCGCAGCCTCCTCGATTCGAAATCTTAACGCTTTCTTAACCATTGTCACGCCGGTCGGCGCTAACCTGCCCGGCCAATCGAGAACATGGTTAACGAAACGTGCGTTCAGTTCCTGGCGGGTGCCCCTTCCGCAGGCATGCCCTGCGCCATCTCAAGCCGCTTCCGCGTGATGGCGATCCACTTCTCGTTGCCGGGTTCAAGCAATCCGTCGGCCTTCAGCCGTTCGATCAGCGCCAGCGCCTTCGTGTGGTACTCGACGCCGGGCGGTCGCGTCGACGCCAGACGCTGGTAGGCCCGGAAGAGGTCCCAGCCCCATTGGCCGTTGCGCGGGTTGAGCGCCACCAGCCGCTCGCTGAGCGCGGCCGCCTCCAGATAGTTCGGCCAGGCGGCGTCGGCCTTGCCGAACTCGACGCGCAAATCGCCGAGCGCCAGCAATGTTACGGAGGCGAAACGCTGGAAATCGGGATTGTCCGGCGCCGCGGCGCGGAGGCTCGCCATGCGCGCGACGCTTCCCTCATAGCGCAGTTCAGCCGTGGCGAGATCGCCCTGCCGTCGGGCGATGCCGGCGAGGAATTCCTCGGCGAGCGCCGCGTCGCGAATGTAAGTCGCCTCCTGCGTTGCGTCGGCGAGTCGGGAGGCGATCGCCTGCTTGCGCAGATAGGCCTGCTGGGCTCCGGCAAGATCGCCGGCGGCTTCAAGAGCGCGTCCGATCCGTTCGTGGCCGCGACCGATGTCATACTGCCAGCGGGCGTCGGAACGGTCGGCGGACGCGAGTTCCTCGGCGATGGCGAGGCCTTTGCGGAACTCGGCAAGCGCCACATCCGTCTGGCCGCGATCCATCGCGATATGGCCCATGTTGTAGTGCGTGACGATCAGGCCGCGCTTCAGGCCTGAATCATCTGGATGGCCGACCAGCAGCCGCCTGGCGAGTTGGTTGGCTTCCAGATAACCAGCCAGCGCCATATCGGGGTCCGTCGACCAGAACGTGTCGGCATGTCCTTCGGTCAGCCAGACCTGGTCCGCCGGCGGGCCCTTGCCGGAGGCGCGCATGCCGGCCTCATAGGCTGCGCGCGCCAAGTCGTAGTCGCCAAAGGCCATCGCCGTCTCGGCATAGTCGATCCACAGCGCCGGATCGTCGGTCAAGTACATGGTCGCCTGCCGATAAAGCCGCAAAGCCTCGTCGATCCGCCCCTGCACCCGCGCCAGTGCCGCCAGATTGCGCGACGACCGGGCGATATCACCAGGCGGCACATTGGGGTTGTTCATCGGCGCGGCAGCTTCGCGCGCGAAGATGTTTTCCGCCTCGGTGGACTGCCCTCGCGCCATCGCCGCCAGCGCCATCTGACCTTCAGCGCCCTTTGCCTCCAGCGCACGCGCGGCCGCCATCACGGTGCGGAAGAACTGCTCCTTCTGCTCCGCGCCGACCGTCTTCGGGTCGAGCCCACCGCTGCGCAGCAACGCCACGACAATGTCTTCGTATTGCTGGTTCCGGACAGTTTGCGCTTTCAGCGTTTCGATCTCGGCACGCAGCGCAGTAGCGTACGGATCCATCCCGCAACCGCTGCCAGCGAGGCACGTCTCGGGGGCGCCGCCGCGCACCAGCATTTCGGGAACCTGGGTAAAATTGCGCGACGCGGTCTTCTCGATGACGTTCTTCGCCACCTTGTTGAACAACTGGTCGAACGCAATCGCCGGCTGCGCCTCCATCGCCGAGAACAGGCTTTCGGCGAAGGGAGAATGGGCGCCGGGCAGGCCGTCCTGCGCGACCTGGCCGTTCTGCGTCGAACTGACGAGCAGGAAACGCGATGTCGATTGCGGCACGGCGAAGGAGCCGAAGGACAGCGGACGGACGCCGCGGTTGACGCATTGCCGCGCCCTGAACGGGTCGTTGCGGCAGGCGTCGAGGATGACGATCTTCTCCTTCGCCCCGTCCATCGCCTCGAGCACGTCGTCGAGGAGCACCGCGCGCTTGGCCTTCCAGTCGGCGCAGTCGAGTTCGATGTCGGTCGGCGCGATGACATTGCCGCTGTCGGTCTGCATGCCATGGCCGGCATAGAAGGCGAGCGCCAGGTCCGCGCCCTCCGCCTTGTCGCGAAACTCGTCGAGCGCGTCGAGCAGATCCGAACGCGACAGGTCGAAACAGCCCCTGCGCGCGCCGTCGCAGCTCATGACGTCGAAGCCGTTGGCGGCCAGCATGTCCGCCATCCGCGATGCATCGGCGACTGGATTGCCGAGCGGGCTGAGATTGTCGTAGGCGGCGTTGCCGATGACAAGCGCCACACGGCTGCCGGCGGCGGCGGGCGCGATGGCCGGCAGGCTGCCGGCCAGGCAGGCGATCGCCAGCAGGTATGCCCAGCCCGTTTTCCGCATCCCGGCCCGCGTCCCGCTTCGACACAGATTGCATACTACACCGTGCATTTGGCCGGCAATATGGCTGCCCTGCGCCGACGACTGCATGATTCCTGGGGCTCAGGCCGCTGCCCGATTGATCTTCGCCGCAGTAACGCTAGCTTGCGTGGATGCGTATCCGTGCCGCCGCCGCCAAAATCCGCCTTGCGATCCTGTCCGGCGGGTTGCTGCTGCAGGCCTGCACGACCGACGCCGCGAAAAAGCCAGAGGCCGAGCAGGCGCCGGCCGATGCGCCAATGGTGGCAGAAGCGCCGCCGCCGCCGATCGGCAGAAGCATCTACCATTGCGCCAACGGGACCGATCTCGACATCGACAATCTGGGCAGCTCGGTGCGGGTGACCGACGCCGCCGGCGAATCGATCGACATGCCGGCTTCGCCGCCCGATTCGCGCTACCGCTACGTGCACGCACAGCACGCCATCGTGCTGGACGGGGAAGAGGCGCTTTTCATGAAGCCGCGTGGCGGTCCGATGGTTTGCAAACGATGAGCGGACGTTCAATCGATTGAAGCATTCATGGCGCTTTTTCCTTGGACTAAATACCGTGGCCGCCACGGTTTTCCGGCTTTGACGCGGTGCAAAAAGAGCACTAGAACGCTCCGCACAAGGTCGCAATCCGGACAGGCAACGCCGCAGGCGCCGGATCGCCGCCATCATCCGGGGGAGCCATGAGCACACCAGCCACCCGCCCACGACCGCTGTCTCCGCACCTGCAGGTCTATCGGCTGATTCCGACAATGGTGATGTCGATCGCCCACCGCATCACCGGTGGGGCGCTCTATGTCGGTACGCTGCTGGTCGCCGCCTGGCTGATCGCTGCGGCGACGTCGGAAGCCTGGTTCGATTTCGTCGCCGGCCTCTACGGTTCCTGGTTCGGCCAGCTCGTCCTGATCGGCTATACTTGGGCGTTGATGTTCCACATGCTGGGCGGCATCCGCCATCTGGTCTGGGACACCGGCGCCTTCATGGAAAAGCACACCGCGACCCGGCTCGCCTGGGCGACGCTGGCGCACCCGCTGGTCGCGCT
>JAUYMV010000730.1 GCA_030698645.1 Mesorhizobium sp. | reverse complement strand
ACCTTCTCCCCGTGAACGGGGAGAAGGGGAGGCGCCAACCTCCCCGCCGTCTGCCCCGCCCGAAATCGCCGTGCTATAGAACGCGCATGAAGGGGAGTGTCCGATGAAGGAAAGCGAAGCCGCGACGCATGGGCGCCGCGCCGTGATTCAGCTGCGCGAAAAGATCATCAGCGGCGAGTTCCAGGGCGGCATGCGCCTGTTCGAGGTGCCGCTGGCCGAGGCGCTCGACATTTCCCGCACGCCGATCCGCGAAGCCATGTCGCGCCTCGCCGAGGAGGGCCTGCTCGAGCGCCTGCCGAATGGCGGCTTCGTCGTCCGCGTGTTCACCTACGAGGACGTCGTCGACTCCATCGAGATCCGCGGCGTGATGGAGGGCACCGCCGCCCGGATCGCGGCGGAACGCGGCGTGACGCCTCTCGCCCTCAAGCAGATCAAGGCGACGATCGCCGAGCTCGACTTGTGTTTCGGCGAACAGCCGGACGATGTCGATTTCGACGCCTATTCCGACCTCAACGGGCGGTTCCACCATGAACTCGCCCGGCTTGCCGGCAGCAAGACCGTCGGGCGCGAGGTCGAGCGCGCCAGCGCGCTGCCCTTCGCCTCGCCCTCGGCCTTCCTGCCCGACCGGGCCAACATCGCGACGTTCCGGCGCTCGCTGCGCACCGCCCAGGAGCAGCATAAGCTGCTCATCGAGGCGATCGAGGCGCGCGAGAGCAGCCGCGCGGAGGCGATCGCGCGCGAGCATGCGCGCACCGCGCGGCGCAATCTGGAATACATCCTGGCGCAGGATCCGACGCTGATCGGCCACATCAAGGGCCTGGCCCTGATGCGCAGCTGAGATCCGGCGCCGCATCCAGGCGCGCCGGCGGATTGTTCGCGGCCGTCGCGCAGGGTTCGGCCCTGCCGAAAAAGCCGCGCGCCATCTAGCCATTCGCCGCTATTCATGTATACATGGCGCACAATCATCAGGGAGGACCCTCACATGAAAAGATCAAGCCTCACAGACGTTCTGAACGAAAGCGGCAACCCGGTCGAGCTGCTGCGCAACTCGAAGGTGGGCATGTATGTATACCCGGTCGTCGCACCGGAATATACCAACTGGCGCTCCGAGCAGAAGGCGTGGCGCGACACGGCCGTGCTGTTCGACCAGTCGCACCACATGGACGAGCTGATCGTCGAGGGGCCGGACGCCGCCGCCTTCCTCGACCATGTCGGCATCAATTCCTTCGCCAATTTCGACTTGAACCGCGCCAAGCACTTCGTGCCGGTGACGCCCGCCGGCCATGTCATCGGCGACATGATCATCTTCCGCGAGCGCGAGGACAAATTCATCCTCGTCGGCCGCGCGCCGACGGCCAACTGGGTGCAGTTCCAGCAGGCGATCGGCACCTGGAAGGTCCGCCTCCACCGCGACCCGCGCTCGATGTCGCGCCCCGACGGCAAGGCGATCTACCGCACGCACTACCGCTTCCAGATCCAGGGACCGGAAGCCAACAAGATCTTCGAGAAGATGAACGGCGGACCGGTTCCGGACGTGAAATTCTTCCACGTCGAGTGGATCAATGTCGGCTCGAAGCGTGTCCAGGCGCTGCGCCACGGCATGGCGGGCGCGCCCGGCCTCGAAATCTGGGGCCCCTATGGCGACCTCGAATATATCCGCTCGACAATTCTCGAATCGGCCAAGGCCGCCGGCGTCGACCTGCACCAGGTCGGCAGCCGCGCCTATTCGACCAACACGCTCGAATCCGGCTGGATCCCCTCGCCGCTGCCCGGCATCTACACCGGCGACGGCATGATGAAGGACTACCGCGACTGGCTGGGCGCCGATTCCTACGAGGCGTCTGGCGCCATCGGCGGCAGCTTCGTGTCGAAGAACATCGAGGACTACTACGTCAACCCCTTCGAGCTCGGCTACGGCTTCTACATCGGCTGGAAGTCCGACTTCATCGGCAAGCCGGCTTTGCAGAAGCTGAAGGACGCCAAGAACCGCAAGAAGGTCACCTTCCAGTGGAACGCCGAGGACGTTGTCAAGGTCATCGCGTCGGCCTTCCAGCCGGGCGAGGACCACTACAAGTGGATCGACTTCCCGCAGCCGAACTACGCCTCGACCAGCGCCGACATGGTCATGCACAACGACAAGATGGTCGGCATGTCGATGTTCAACGGCTACAGCTACAACGAGCGCTCCATGCTGTCGCTCGGCGTCGTCGATGCCGACGTGCAGGAAGGCGACGTGCTGACCATGATCTGGGGCGAACCCGACGGCGGCTCCGGCAAGACCTCCACCGAACGCCACAAGCAGGCCGAAATCCGCGTCCGCGTCTCGCCGACGCCGTTCGCGGCCGAAGCCCGCGAGAACTACGCGGACAGCTGGCGCACGAAGAAGTAGCTCCCAAGCCACGATTGCAAAACGGCGTCCGAAGGGGCGCCGTTTTTCGTTTCTGGGGCTGCTTCCCCCACGCGGGCTTGTCTGACCGCTCAGGCACCGGTGGCATTGTCTGATCGATCGGGCTCATATAGGATTGTATATTAGAATGACCAATATACGAGCGTATATGAAACGGTATCCATATACGAGCCTATATTGACATCGATCATATACGATCCTATATCGAGATGGTAGATATGGGAGTGCAATCTCATGCGGATCAGGACCGCTCGAGACATTGGTATTCTGATCAGGGAGGCCCGCACTCGGCGTGGACTGTCCCAGGCTGCCCTGGCCAAAATGATTAATACCACCCAGACATGGGTGTCGTGGATCGAGAATGGCAAGCCAGGCGCCGAGATCGGAAGTGTGCTGCTGGCGCTCACCACCCTCGGCGTCGAAATGAACTTCGACCTGCCAACTTCGTCGCCGACCGTAGCGCCGGACGCCAATCACCATGATGCCGACGATCGGTATCATCACGACGAAGAAGACGAAACCCCACCCTACACACTCTGACGGTGATGATCATGGTGATGCGGCCCATCGAGACGCTCGATGTCTACATCTCCGGCCGCCGGGCGGGAGAGCTCAACCACTTGCAGGGTGGCAAGCTCTCGTTCTCCTACGACGACCAGTGGATGAATGGCCGGGTCGCGATTCCCCTGTCGCTGTCGATGCCAACGATCACCAGGACCTACGATGGAAAGTTGGTCGAAGCATTCCTGTGGGGACTGCTTCCCGACAATGAGCAGACGCTGGCCAGATGGGCTCAGAGATTCCAGGTCACCGCCCGGAATCCATTCGCGCTACTCCAGAACGTCGGGCGAGACTGCGCTGGCGCCGTACAGTTCCTTCCCCAAGGTAACGAACTCTCCCGCAGCGAAACCTTCGAGCCTATCACCGACGAGCAGATCGGTGATCGCCTTCGCGACTTGCGCCGGGACGGGGCCGCGACGCGCAGGCTTGGCGACCCCGGTCAGTTCAGCCTCGCCGGAGCCCAGGCCAAGACCGCCTTTCATCTCGACAACTCCACCGGCCAGTGGGGTATCCCCCTCGGGGATACGCCGACAACGCATATCTTCAAGCCTCCAATGCCGCATTTGCACGGGCATACCGAGAACGAACATTTCTGCCTGCAACTCGCTCAAATGCTTGGGATGGAAGCCGCGCACAGCCAGGTTCTCGAATTTGCCGGCGAGAAGGCGATCGTCGTCAGGCGCTTTGACCGCCGCAACATCGACGGCAGGACGATCCGCATCCATCAGGAGGACATGTGCCAGGCCTTGTCGGTTATGCCGACACTCAAATACGAGAACCAGGGCGGGCCCGGAATTGTGAAGATCTCCAATATGGTGTTGTCGGCATCGAACGATCCCGTCCGCGACCGCCACACCTTCATGGAAGCCAACATCTTCAATTGGGTCATCGGCGGAACCGACGCCCATGCGAAGAACTACTCCATGTTGCTGGGTGCACAGGGCGAGGCGCGACTTGCACCACTTTACGACATCTCCAGCATCCTGCCGCACCTCGGCCAGGGTGAGATTCAGGCCGAGATGCGGGACCTGCGGCTGGCAATGAAGATCGACAGAGTCTACACGATCGACGAGGTCATGCCCCGCCACTGGGAGCGCTGTGCTTCGGCCGCCAAGGTCGGGATCGAGTTCACGATGCGGACTATCCGCCACCAGATTGCTGTCATGCCGGATCTCGCATCCGAATGTGCAGCGAAGTTACGGGCCGAAGGCATCACACACGAAATCGTGGACCGCCTTGGCAACACCCTTGCTGCTCGTGCCAAAAGCCTTTCAAGCATCTACGGACAGGAAGCAGCCGCAGAGCAGCCTCGCTAACGCACAAGATCACCGCGGAGGGCTTCGCCACCCTCACACGCTCAGATATTCGTCCAGTCTCTCCGGCGCCGCCAGAAGCTCCGCCGACGTGCCGCGATGGGTCACCGCGCCGCGCTCCAGCACGACCACGTCGTCGGTCAGCGGCAGGACTTTTCGCGCCTTCTGCTCGACGATGATCGCCGACATGCCCTCGTCGGTGACGATGCGGCGCAGCGCCGCGAGCAGTTCGTCGACGATGATCGGCGCCAGGCCCTCCAGCGGCTCGTCGAGCAGCAGCAGCCGGCCGTTCAGCATCAAGGCGCGGCCGACGGCCAGCATCTGCTGCTCGCCGCCCGACAGCTGGCTGCCGAGATTCTTCCGGCGCTCCTGCAGGCGTGGGAACATGGCATAGACGCGGGCGACGTCCCACGGACCCTTGCGCGCGCTCACGGTGAGATTCTCCCCCACCGTCAGCGAGCGAAAAATGTTGCGCTCCTGCGGCACCCAGCTAATCCCAAGCGGCGCGCGCGCCTCGGCGCGCAGCCGCGTGACGTCCTTTCCGCCCAGAAAGATCGCTCCGGAATGATACGTAGTCACGCCGACGATGGTGTCGAGCAGCGTCGTCTTGCCGGCGCCGTTGCGGCCGAGCAGCGCCAGCGACCGGCCTTCCTCCAGCGTCAGGTCGATCCTTTCGAGCACGCGGGCATCGCCATAGCCGGCAACCAGTTGCTCGATCCGCAGCAGGGCCGCCATCACGCGTCCTCGCCAAGATAGATCGCCTTGACGCGGGCATCGCCGGAGATCTCGGCGACCGTGCCCTCCGCGAAAAGCGCGCCGCCGACGAGGACCGAAATCCGGTCGGCGAAGGAGAAGACGAGGTCCATGTCGTGCTCGATCAGCACCACCGTCACGTCGGCCGGCAGGTCGCGCACGATGCCCAGCACCTCGTGGCGCTCTTCCTCCGGCACGCCGGCCGCCGGCTCGTCGAGCAGCAGAACCCTCGGCCGCGTCGCGATCGCCAGCGCGATCTCCAGCAGGCGCTGCTTGCCATAGGGGAGCAGCGTCGTGGCGGAGCCCATCACGTCGGCCAGGCGAAACCGCTCCAGCAGGGCCGCCGCCTCGTCGGCGACGACGCGGTCGGCCGAGAGCGGCCGCCAGCCGAGGCGGCCATGCCCCTCGCGCTCGCCGATCGCCAGCATCACAGAATCGAGCGGCGTCATGTCGGCGAAGAGCTGGTTGATCTGGAAGGTGCGAGACAGGCCGCGGCGGACGCGGGCGTGCGCGGGGAGCGCCGTGATGTCCTCGCCGCCGAGCAGGATCTGTCCGCTGTTTGCGGCGAACACCCCGGTCAGGAGATTGATCAGCGTCGTCTTGCCGGCGCCATTCGGCCCGATCAGCGCGTGGCGGGCGCCGGGTCGCACGCTCAGCGACACGTCGCTGGTCGCGACGAAACTGCCGAAACGCTTCGTCAGGTTGCGGGTCTCGAGCGCCGGAATCATGCGGCGTCCCTCGCCGCGGCGAGCGCTGCCGCGCGCGCCTTCGCCTCGCGGTTGGCGGCCGAGCCCGGCAGCAGCGCCTGCCAACGCGTCACCCGCTCGCGGCCGACCATGACGATGACGATCAGGATCAGGCCGATCCAGAACATCCAGTATTGCGGGGTGATGACCGACAGCCAGTCGCGCAGGATGGTGAAGATCACGGCGCCGAGGATGCCGCCATAGAGATAGCCCGCGCCGCCGATGACCAGCACCAGCAGCACGTCGGCCGAGCGGTGGAAGGCCAGCGCATCCGGCGAGACGAAGCTGGTCGTCTGCGTCAGCAGCGCGCCGGCCATGCCGGCGAAGACCGCGGCGATCGTGTAGATGACGACGATGCGCCGGTTGGGCGAGATGCCCAGCATCGCCGCGCGCGTCGGGTTGCGCTTGATCGCCTTCAGCGACAGGCCGTAGGGCGAGTTGACGATCCGCCGCGAGATGAAGACGACGGCCATCAGCACGATCAGCGAATAGATGTAGCCGGTGCGGCCCCACAGGTCGAACTCGAAGAGGCCGAGGATCGGCGTCACCGTGACGCCGCTCAGACCGTCCGCGCCGCCGGTCAGCCAGCCGGTCTGGTTGACGACTTCGGCAAGCAGCATGGCGACGCCGAACGTCGTCATCAGGCGCGTCAGATCCGAGCCGCGCAGCACGAGAAAGCTCGTCGCCAGCCCGAACACGCCGCTCACCGCGCCGGCGAAGAGCAGCCCCGTCACCGGCTCGGTGATGGCGAACTTGGCGAACAGGCCGGCCGAATAGGCGCCGAGCCCGAAGAACGCCGCATGGCCGAGCGAGACGATGCCGGCATAGCCGAGGATCAGGTCGAGCGACACCGCGAGCAGCGCCAGGATGGCGATCTCGGTCAGGATCAGCATGTGCGAGGGCATCACGAAGATCATCGCCACGGCGATGATCCACAGCGCGATCTCCCAGAGCTGCCAGCGCTCGGCGCGGCGCAGCAGAGCGGCGGCCTGTCCCGATGGCGCGGCCGGTTCGCCGCTCATCGTCCGCCCTCGCGCGAGAACAGCCCGTGCGGGCGCAGGATGAGGACCAGGATCATGACGGCGTAGATGATGAAGGCGCCGAGCTGCGGCACGTAATATTTGCCGGCGACGTCGGCGATGCCGAGCAGCAGCGCCGCGATGAACGGCCCCGAGATCGACGAGGTGCCGCCGACCGTCACCACGATCATGAAGTAGATCAGGAACTTCAGCGGAAAGTTCGGGTCGAGGCCGAGCAGGTCGGCGCCGAGCGCGCCGCCGAGGCCGCCGAGGCCCGAGCCGAAGGCGAAGGTGGCGACGAAGATCAGCGACACGTTGATGCCGAGCCCGCGCGCGACGCGGCCGTCGTCGACGGCGGCGCGCAGCTGGCTGCCGAAGCGCGTCCTGGTCAGCGCCAGTTGCAGGGCGACCGCGAGGATGGCGCAGATGATGATGACGAAGAGCCGGTAGCGCCCGATGCCGACGCCGAGGAACTCGAAGCGGCCGCGAAGCTCCGGCGGCAGGTTGATCAGCTGCTGCTGCCCGCCCATCAGATAGTCGATGGCGGCGATCGACATGAAGACCAGCCCGATCGAGAACAGCACCTGGTCGAGATGGGGCGATCCGTAGAGGTGGCGGTAGAGCGTGCGCTCCAGCACGGCGCCGGCGAGCGCCGTGACGAGGAAGGCGGCAGGCAGGCACCAGTAGAACGAGATGCCGTAGCGGTTCATCATGATGACGGTGATGTAGCCGCCGGCCATGGCGAAGGCGCCATGCGCGAGATTGACGAAGTTCATCAGGCCGAGCGTGATCGATAGGCCGCAGGCCAGAATGAACAGCAGCATGCCATAGGCGATGCCGTCGAAAAGGATTGTCAGCATGGGCGCCCGCGATGCTGGCGCGGCGGAGCAAGCCCCGCCGCGCGCCTGAGACAGCTAACCTTCAAGACAGCCTACTGCGCGGCCGCGTTCGGGTCGCGGATTTTCTCGAACTTGGCGAACTCGACATTGTAGAGCTCGCCGTCGACCTCCTTCACCTCGCGGATATAGATGTCCTGCACGATGTCGCGCGTCGCCGCGTCGATCATGATCGGCCCGCGCGGGCTGACCCATTCCATGCCCTTCATCGCCTCGATCAGCTTGGCGCCGTCGGTGTCGCCGCCGGTCTTCTCCAGCGCGGCGTAGGCGAGGTGCATGGCATCGTAGCCGCCGACCGACATGAAGTTCGGCCGCATGCCGTCATTGGCCTTCTTGACCTGCTCGACATAGGCCTTGTTCTCCGGGCTGTCGTGATTGGCCGAGTAGAAGTGCCCGGTGATGACGCCCAGCGCCGGGGCGCCGATCTTGTTCAAGAGGTCGTCGTCCGTCACGTCGCCGGTCGCGATCAGCTTGATGCCGGCTTCGGCGAGGCCGCGGTCGGCGAACTGCTTCATGAACAGAGAGCCGACGCCCGACGGCACGAACACGAAGATGGCGTCCGGCTTGGCGTCGAGCACGCGCTGCAGGAAGGGCGCGAAGTCGGGGTTCTGCAGCGGCACGCGCACCGCCTCGACGATTTCGCCGCCTTCCTTCTTGAACTGGTCGGTGAAGCCCTTCTCGATGTCGTGTCCCGGACCGTAGTCGGTGACCAGAGTGACGACGCGTTTCAGGCCGTTCTGCACGGCCCAGGTGGCGACGGGCACGGCCGACTGCGGACCGCCCATCGAGGTGCGGGCGAAGAACTCCGACTGCTTCATGATCGCCGAGGTCGTCGCCGAGGTGATGATGGCCGGGATCTTGGCCTGGTTGAGCACCGGGGCAACCGACATGGCGAGCGGGGTCAGGCCGAAGCCGACCAGCATCTTGACGCCGTCATTGACGACGAGTTCCTGGGCGATGCGGCGGGTCTGGTCGGCGATGCCGGCGTCGTCGCGCAGGATCAACTCGATCTTCTTGCCGCCGGCGGTGTCGCCGTTCAGCGCCATGTAGGCCTTGATCCCGGCTTCCACCTGGCGGCCTGTCGAGGCGAAGGGCCCCGTCATCGGCAGGACGACGCCGACCTTCACCGTTTCCTGGGCCTGGCCATAGGCCGGAAGCCCGATCAGCGTTGCGAGAGCCATGCCTGCAACGAACAGTCTCCTGGTAGTCATGTATACTCCTCCCATTGTTAGAACTCGTTTCTCCTCCGGAGAAACGCCTCTGTTGCGAACATTT